>NZ_JAWDJJ010000025.1:0-15637 GCF_032465695.1 Actinomyces sp. MRS3W | reverse complement strand
GGCCACGACGACCGCCTCGGCCTCCGGCAGACGCCCGCGTACGTCCAGCGCGAGAGCGCGCAGGGCGTCGGCGGAGCCGACCGGGCCCAGCGAGGCGGTGGCCAGCAGGTAGTCGCCGGTGCGGGCCGCCGCTTCGGCGATGTGGGCGGCGCGGGCAGTCAGGGCAGCTTGCTCGGCTGCAGCGAGCTTCTTCTCCGCGTCCTTAAGCCGGGTCATGAGGCTTTCCACGCGTTCGGGCAGCTCCTCCGGGCGTCCCCCCACGAGGGTGGACAGCTGGGAGACAAGGGCATGCTCCTTGCGCTGGAAGCCGTAGGCGGCGTCGGCGACTAAGGCGTCCAAGCGGCGTACACCGGATCCGATGGAGCCCTCCCCCAGCAGGGCGACGCGACCGATGTGCCCGGTGGAGGGCACGTGGGTGCCGCCGCACAGCTCCCGGTCGAAGCCGTCGCCGATGGTGACCACGCGCACCTGCCGGCCGTACTTCTCCCCGAACAGAGCGATGGCGCCCGAGGCGCGGGCCTCCTCCAGCCCCATTACCTCGGTGGTCACCGGCAGGTTCTCGGCGACCTTGTCATTGACCAGGGCCTCGATGTCGTCCATCTGGCCGCCGGTCAGCGCCGAGCCGTGCCGGAAGTCGAAGCGCAGCCGGGCGGGCGAGTTCTCGCTGCCGGCCTGGGTGGCGTCGGCGGACACGACATTGCGCAGCCCCGCGTAGACCATGTGGGTGCCGGTGTGGGCGCGGGCGATGGCCAGGCGCCGCCCCGCGTCGATCTCCGCGTAGGCGCGCTCGCCGACCGCGGCCGACCCCTCGGTGAGGGTGCCGCGGTGCACGGACAGTCCGCGGATGGGGGCCTGCACGTCGTGCACCTCGATCACGCCGCCGTCGGCCAGACGAATGACGCCGTGGTCGGCCAGCTGCCCGCCCATCTCGGCGTAGAACGGGGTGCGGTCCAAAATGACCTCCACCTGGGCGGGCGCGGTGGCGACCGGAGTGGGGGCGCCGTCGACCAGCAGACCGGTGACCGTGGCCTCGGCGGCCGACTCGGTGTAGCCGAGGAACTCCGAGCCTGCGCCCATCTGCTTCTCAATGTCCTGGAAGACGCGCACGTCGGTGTGGCCGGCCTTCTTGGCGCGCGCGTCGGCGCGGGCGCGCTCCTTCTGCTCCTCCATGAGGGTGCGGAAGGTGGCCTCGTCCACGTCCACCCCCTGCTCGGCGGCCATCTCCAGGGTCAGGTCGATGGGGAAGCCGTAGGTGTCGTGCAGCTCGAAGGCGGCCTTGCCGGGAACCACCGGGCGGACCCCCCGCGCCTCGGCGGCGGCCGCCTGCCTGGCGGCGGTGACGGCGGTGTCCAGGATGGTGGTGCCGGCGGCCAGGGTGCGGCGGAAGGCGTCCTCCTCGGCGTAGGCGACCTCGGAGATCACGCCCCAGCCGGTCTCGAGCTCCGGGTAGGAGGCCTTCATGGCGTCCTTGGAGGCGGTCAGCAGGGTCGGCAGGGTGGCGTCGCTCACTCCCAGTAGCCGCATGGAGCGCACGGCGCGGCGGATCAGCCGGCGCAGCACGTAGCCGCGGCCGTCGTTGCCGGGGCGCACGCCGTCGCCGATGAGCATCAGGGCGGAGCGGACGTGGTCGGCCACCACCCGCAGGCGCACGTCATCCAGGTAGGCGTCCCCGGCCTGAGGGCCGGCGGCGCCGCGGCCGTAGGTCTTGCCGCTCATGGCCTCGGCGGCGGCGATGACGGGGTAAACCTCGTCGATCTCGTACATGTTGGGCTTGTCCTGCATGATGAACGCCAGGCGCTCCAGGCCCAGCCCGGTGTCGACGGCGGTCTGGTCGAGCTTGCCGACCAGCTCGAAGTCGTGGCCCTCGCCCTCGCCGCGGATGAACTCGTCGAAGACCAGGTTCCAGATCTCCAGGAAGCGGTCTCCGGCAGCATCGGCGATCGGTCCGCCGTCGGGCCCGTAGGCGGGGCCGCGGTCATAGTGGATCTCACAGCAGGCGCCGGCGGGGCCGGGCTGTCCGGTGGACCAGGAGATCTCTTCAAAGGGCAGCAGCTGCACGCGCTCGGCGGGAACACCGATGACCTTGGTCCAGTGGTGGAGGGAGACCTCGTCCTCCTCCCAGATGGTCATCCACAGCCGGTCGCCGTCCAGGCCGTACTTGCCCTCCTCGCGGCTGCCGGTCAGCAGGTCCCAGGCGTAGTCGATGGCGCCTTCTTTGAAATAGTCGCCGAAGGAGAAGTTGCCGTTCATCTGGAAGAACGTGCCGTGCCGGGTCGTGCGTCCGACATTGTCAATGTCATTGGTGCGAATGCACTTCTGCACCGAGGCGGCCCGCGGCCAGGGGGCCTTCTCGGTCCCCAGGATGTAGGGGATGAAAGGCACCATGCCGGCCACGGTGAACAGAATGGACGGCTCCGGGGAGATGAGGGACACCGAGGGACGGATCTCGTGATCGTTGGCGGCGAAGTAGTCGAGCCAGCGGGAGCGGATCTCGGAGGTGCGCATGAAGGTGCCTCATCCTGTTCGTGTCGGATCGGGTGCGCGGACGGCACGCCGGTGGGGTAAGAGAACCGGGGTGAGACTACCCCGGAACGCTGGGACGCCCCGAACCGATATGCGGTCCGGGGCGCCCCGACGTCGTGGGCGGAAATCGAGACGACGGGTTGGTCAGCGCGAGTAGTACTCGACGACCATCTGCACGTCGCAGGTGACCGGAACCTCGTCGCGCTTGGGGCGGCGCACCAGCTGCGCCTGCAGCTTCTCCAGCTCGACGTTGAGGTAGTCGGGGACCGGGGGCAGCACGTCGCGGTGAGCGCCCGCGGCCGCTACCTGGAAGGGCACCATGACCTGGGAGCGGGGACGGACCTGGATGGTCTGGCCGGGCTTGACCCGGAAGGAGGGACGGTCAACGACCTGTCCGTCAACCATGATGTGCCGGTGGACGACGTCCTGGCGGGCCTGCGCGATGGTGCGGGCGAAGCCGGCGCGCAGGACGAGCGCGTCCAGGCGCATCTCCAGCAGCTCGACGAGGGACTCACCGGTCCGCCCCTTCTCGCGGCGGGCCTCCTCGAAGACCCGCTGCAGCTGGGCCTCGCGAATACCGTACTGGGCGCGCAGACGCTGCTTCTCCTTGAGCCGAACGGCGTAGTCGGACTCGGTGCGGCGCCGGGCACGGCCGTGCTCGCCGGGTCCGTAGGGCCGCTTCTCGAAGTAACGGACGGCCTTGGGGGTCAGCGGAATGCCGAGGGCGCGGGACAGCCGCACCTGACGGCGGGAACGCGAAGAACTCATAAGTAATGATCTTCCTGTCGGATTGGTTCGCACGCCGCAGGCCGGTGCCCGCGGCGCGGGGTCAGCCAGGACGGCCAGGACCCCAGGAGTGCCTGCACACATTAGCGCGGGGCGCTACCCGATGCACGCCTGCGGCGCCGGGTGTGACCCGCTCCTCATCGCGCCGGCCGACGGCGGGAGCGCAGCAGCGTCGAGATGACGACGTAGACGAGGAAGAGGTTGAACAGGAGCGTACCGGTGCGGGGACTGACCATTCCGGCGACGACGCTGCCCAGCGGCGAGGCAGCCGCCGACGCCACTCCGACGACGAGCCCGATCCGCAGGTCAGCGACACCGTGCCGAAGATTGGTGACGGTGCCGGATACGGCGGTGGGCAGCATGACCACCAGCGAGGTGCCGCGGGCCAGCAGATCACCGATGCCGACGGCGAGCTGTGTGCCCGGGACAATGACCGCACCGCCACCGACACCCACCAGCCCGGAGAGCACTCCCGCTACCAGGCCGACGCCGATGAGCGCCATGCCGCTGGCAGGAGTGAGGGTGAGCCCGGCGTCCCGCACCGGCACCATGATCTGCTGGGAGATGATGACGAAGATCACGAAGACCACGAAGATCCACGGCAGGATGCGGGCCGGCAACGTGCGCAGCAGCCGCACCCCGATCTGGGCGCCCACCAGCGAGCCGCCGATGAGGAAGAGCGCGGCCACGAGTGAGACCTGTCCCTGCACGCCGTAGGAGATGGCCCCGACGATCGAGGTGGGCACAATGGCGACGAGCGAGGTGGCGGCGGCGTGGCGCTGGTCCATCCCGAGCAGGCTGATGAGTGCGGGAACGATGACGAGCCCGCCACCAACCCCGAACAAGCCCGCGAGGAATCCGGCCCCGAGTCCCGTGAGAACGATCAGTGGCCAGCGGGTAGGGCTGGCAGGTGCTTGGCTCACCCGCCGACCTTATCCCCGCTCATCTCCGCGACCGTGCGTGATCCGCCTGATGGCCACCAGCCGCCGCGCCAGCTGCTCCTCAAAGCCGTTACCGGTTGGCCGGTAGTACTCGGCGTCGGCCAGGTCCTCGGGCAGATAGCGTTGCGCGACGACTCCATGGGGGAAGTCATGCGGATAGAGGTAGCCCACGCCGTGACCGAGCCGGTCGGCACCCGCATAGTGGGCGTCGCGCAGATGCGCGGGCACCTGGCCGCCCCGGCCCGAGCGCACGTCCGCCATGGCCTGCCCGATGCCGGTGGTCACCGCATTGGACTTCGGGGCCGTGGCCACGGCGAGTGCCGCCTGGGCCAACACCAGTTGAGCCTCTGGCATACCGATGAGGGCGACTGCCTGCTGGGCCGCCACCGCGGTGGACAGCACCGTGGGATCGGCCAGGCCGACGTCCTCGGCGGCGTGAATGGTGATGCGCCGGGCGATGTAGCGGGGGTCCTCCCCCGCGGCGATCATGCGCGCCAGGTAGTGGAGGGTGGCGTCCGGGTCGGAACCGCGCATGGACTTGATGAAGGCACTGATGACGTCGTAGTGCTGGTCGCCCTGGCGGTCGTAGCGGACGGCGGCCACGTCCGCGGCCCGTTCAACGTCGGCCAGGGTGACCACCGGCGGCTCCTCGTCGCGGGGGACGGCGGCGAGCACGGCGCCCGCGGCCGCCTCCAGAATGGTCAGCGACTTGCGCGCGTCCGAGCCGGCCATGCGCACGATCTGCTCACGGGCGTCGTCGGCCAGACGGACGGCGCCGTCCAGGCCACGGGGGTCGGTGACGGCCCGGTCAATGAGGCTGCGCACGCCGTCGCCGGTGAGCGGATGCAGGGTGAGCAGCAGGGAGCGGGACAGGAGTGGGGACACCACCGAGAAACTGGGGTTCTCGGTGGTGGCGGCCATGAGGGTCACCCACCGGTTCTCCACGCTGGGCAGCAGGGCGTCCTGTTGGGAGCGGGAGAAGCGGTGGACCTCGTCGATGAACAGGACGGTTTCCTCCCCGGCGGCCAGTCGCCGACGGGCGTCGGACACGACCTGACGGACGTCTTTGACCCCGGCCGTCACGGCGGACAGCTCGACGAAGCGGCGCCCACTCCCCCGGGCCACGAGATAGGCGAGCGTGGTTTTGCCGGTGCCGGGCGGCCCCCACAGGATGACACTGGCCACTCCCGCGCCGGTGGTGGCGTCGGGGGCGGGCTCGACCAGTCGACGCAGCGGAGAGCCGGGCGCGAGCAGGTGGTCCTGCCCCACAACCTCCTCCAGTGTGCGTGGCCGCATGCGCACGGCGAGTGGCGAGTGCGAGTCGACGGGCAGGCCGACGTCGTCGGTGCCTGCGCTCTCAAACAGGTCGGTGCCCTGATCCATGTATACGATTCAACACCCGATCTGCTTCCCACCCGAGCGCCGGAGCGCCGCGGGCCGGGAGGTCTGCCACACTAGGCCCCATGCTTTCCTGGCTCTCCCGCCGCGTCGTCAAGGACGCGTGGATTATCGTCGGCACGTGGGCGGCCGTGGCCCTGGTGCTTCTGGTCGTATCCGTCAGCGGGCTGGGAGGCGACAATCTTTTCGACCGGGCGAAGGCGGGCACAACCGCAATTAGCGGCACCGAGAGCGCCGAGGGCGAGCAGATTCTGGCCACCCTGTCCGGGGATGCGCAAACCGTGACGCTGCTGGTCACCGACATCGACATCTCCGCCACAGCGACCCAGCAGGCCGTCGCCGGGGCCCTGGAGGACGCGCACACCGAGCTGCGCGCACTGGTTGGCGAGCAGAACGTCATCGACCCGTTCGTCGTCCCCGGAATGCTGGAAGAGCCGGCCGCACAAATGCTCGCCTCCACCGACCTGGACGGCTTCCTCATCATCGTCACCGTTGACCCCAACGGAACCGAGGTCGCCGACCCGGACGACGACGATTACGCCGCCGAGGTCGCGCAGATCGTTGAACGGGTGGAGGCACGGCTGGCGCAAGTGCCCGACGAACTGCACGGCGTAGCCGCCTCTGCCCGCGGCATTGTCTCTGACGACGCACTCATGGTCGCCGCGGTCAACGACCAGGTCCGCGACGACCTGGTCAAGGGCGAAATCATCTCGCTGCCGCTGGCGCTGCTGGTCATGGTGCTGGTATTCGGGGGCTTTCTCGCCGCCGGCATGCCACTTGCCGGGGCGCTGGTGTCGATCTGTGGGACTTTGGGGGTGCTCTACGCCCTCAGTTTCACCCTGGACCTGCAGTCCTTCGTCATCAATATTGTCACCGTCATCAGCCTCGGACTGTCGATTGACTACGGTCTGCTCATCACCTCCCGTTACCGGGAGGAATTGGCGCGGCGCTGGGATGCGGAGGTCACGGACACCGGCGGGCGCAGGCGTCGTCGTCGCAGCGGGCGCCGGGATCCGCTCATCACCGACTGCACCACCGCGACCCTGGCCACGGCGGGACGCACCGTATTGTTTTCGGCGCTGACGGTGGCGGCCTGCATGCTCGGCATGGTGCTACTGGGCAACCCGATCCTGCGGTCCATCGGCATTGCCTGCCTGGCCTCGTGCCTCATTGCGGTAACCGCGGCGCTCACGCTGGTGCCGGCGATGCTGGTTCTGTTGGGGCGGCGCATGCTGCGTCCCCCGCTGCTGCAGCGCATTCCGCTAGTCGGCTGGCTGCAGCGGCACATGGGTGACGTGACCAGCGAAACTGGGGTCTTCACCTGGATTGCCCGGCAGGTGCAGCGCATGGCCTGGGTGGTGCTCGTGGCCGGTGTGGTGCTGCTGGTCATTTTGGCCTCGCCTGCGCGCAACCTGCATCTGCTCTCCTCCACTACCGAGCTGCTGCCGTCCGATTCCGACCAGCGCACCTATCTCACAGTACTGGACGAGAGCTATTCCGCTGTCACCCAACAGGACGCCACGCTCGTCATTGCCTCCACCGGGGATCGGGTCACCGGGTTCATCAACGACGAAGTGGCCGCCGTGGACGGCGTGAAGAAGGTACTACGCGTAGCGACGGCTGGTGACTACACGGTCGTCTACCTTGACCTGGCCGACGCCCCATACTCCCGCGCCGCCGAGGACACCGTCGCCTCCATCCGTTCGCTGGCCGCCCCCGCCGACATGTGGACGACCGGCCAGGCTGCTACTCAGCTCGACTTCCGCAACTCCCTCATCGCGGACCTGCCCTGGGTTGGCGGGTTCATTGTGCTGGCGACCTTCGTGTTGCTGTTCCTCATGACCGGCTCCCTGCTGGTCCCCCTCAAAGCCCTGATCATCAATGTGCTCTCACTGGCGGCGTCGCTCGGGGTGCTCGCCTGGGTCTTCCAAGAAGGACACCTGACCGGCCTACTCGGCTTCACGCCCGTCGGCGGAGTGGAGGCCTACGTGGTGGTGACCGCGGTCGGTGTCGGCTTCGGCCTGGCCATGGATTATGAGGTCTTCCTGCTGGGGCGCATCAAGGAGTACTGGGACAGCGGCGCCGACAACGACACCGCCGTCGCCAAGGGCCTGCAGCGCTCGGGCCGCATCGTGACCTCGGCCGCGCTCATTATGGTGACCGTGTTCCTGGGATTCGTCAGCGGTGAGCTGCTCATCGTCAAGGAGATCGGACTGGCACTGGCGATCGTGGTGGCCCTGGACGCGACGCTGGTGCGGATGCTGCTGGTACCGGCGACCATGACGCTGCTGGGCCGCTGGAACTGGTGGGCTCCTGCCCCGCTGAAAAGGATCTACGAGCGCTACGGGATGAACCAGGTGATTAAATCCTAGGGGCATGCGGTTGTCCTGCGGCGGTTCAGGTTGGCGCGAAGGCGCCGGAGAGCTGTCGGCGGCGTGCCGGGGCAAGCGTGGTCGGCGCTCCTCTTCTCACCGAAACCGGCACTTATAACGCACCGAAACCGGCACTAATGACGCACCGAAACCGGTCGATGTGGTTGTAGCAGCCAGTGCACGTCGGCGCTGAAGGAGCGGGATCGGGTTCGGGTCGTCCTGCGCGGCTCAGCCCCAGCCAGAACACTGGCGACCGGGATGCCGGCGGCCGGGGCCTGCCGTCTCGGGGTCGAGCACGACCCTTTGCGCCCGAAACCCCCGCACGCAACCGAGGTCTCGGGTCACAAGGGTCGCACTCAAGCTCCACCTGCTAGAACACACCCGACCAGCACTCCCGACGCAGACACCGTCGATACCCCGGGGCACCACGGACGCTGAACCACGGCAGCCCCTGCCTCGTCATATCGACCGGTTTGGGCACGTCATTAGTGCCGGTTTGGGCGTGTTATTAGTGCCGGTCTCGGTGAACGGAGGGCTGTGAGAACGGGACCGGTCGGGTCGCTCACAGGAGGCTGATGTCCCCCGCGCCCTCGCGCGCCACCTCGGGAACGTCGTCGGTTAAGTCAATGACCGTGGTCGGCTCGGTCGAGGTCACCGGCCCTTCAATGACAACGTCGATGAGGTGACCAAGATCCTCCTCGATCTCCCAGCCGTTGGATTCCGGCGTCGTCTGGTCCGGGCGGATGAGCGTGGAGGACAGGATGGGGGCACCGAACTCCCTGACCAGCGCCTGGGTGATGGCGTGATCCGGGATGCGTACACCCAGGGTGTGCTTCTTGGGGTTGAGGGTCATCCGCGGCACCTCCTTGGTGCCCTTGAGGATGAAGGTCCACGGCCCCGGAGTCAGGCGCTTGATGAGGCGGAAGGCGTTGTTGCCGACGATCGCCAGCGGGCCTGCCTGGGAGAAGTCGGCGCATACGAAGGTGAAATTGTGCTTGGAGTCCAACTGGCGGATGGTGCGGATGCGCTCGAGGCCCTCTTTGTTGCCGGGGGCACAGGCGAGCGCGTAGCCGGAGTCCGTGGGATAGGCGATGAGCTCACCGTCCCGGAGTCTGTCGACGATCTTGGTGACCAGTCGTGTCTGAGGGTTTACGGGGTGCAGCTCAATGTAGCGGGACATGGGCACATTGTTCCACCGATCACGCCCAGTTGTCCTGTGCCACACTGCGGTATATGACCTCGTCTCCCGCATCCGCGCCACACCGCTGGTGGTGGCGCGCGCTGACGTGGCCATGGCGGCACTGGCTGGCGATCCTCGCGCACCTGACGGGCATCACCGCCACCATCTTGTGCCCGGTCATCTTCTTGATACTGAACATCAGGCAGCGAGCCTTCGCCGCCGATCCTGACCGCCCGGACGATACGTGCGCCTACCTGCTGGACAAGCCGCCAAGGTCCGTGCGCTTCCACGAATCGTGGTTGTCCAGTTGCTGTCAGATTCTGGATCTCGACGGCGGTGTGCTGGCCAATGTGCCACTGAGCCCGTCCTGGTGGCCCTGGGCGGCTCGGGGAGTCGTTGCCATGGGATTAGTGGCCATCATCATGTCGATCAAAGCCCTGGGACTACAAGATGGACCCCGCCGCCCACTCGCCCGTCGCCTGGTGATTGGGGCGATGGCCATGGTGCTGGTCATGCCCTGCGCTGCCGCCTTCGTCATCGACCGCGTGAACTCCCCCGATCCCGTGGCCCTCGCCCAGGCCCGGAAAACGTCCCTTCCCGGCACGCTGCCGGGCGACGTCGTCGCCATACCGACCATCTCGCCCAACCCGTGCGCGCCCGAGAACTTGACCTATTGGCACCTGTGGGACGACGCCGCTTTGGGCGGGCACCGCATCGCCACGATTGCGGTGGAAAACACCTCAACGGCTCCCTGCACCGTCTCTGGCTGGCCAGATGTGGTCGTGCGGGACGAGGACGGCGCGGTCCTCTCCGTACCAGTCATCCGGATCGCTGATAGGGACGATCCCATAACCAGCGATCAAGACAGCGGCCAGGATGCTGCAACAGCTGCACCGGTTGTCGAGCTGGGGTCAGGTGCACGCGCGACGGCGACCGTGCAGTGGTCCGAGGACCCGCGCGAACGTACCGGGATCTCTCTGTCCATCAATACGGAGGCCGGCGAGCAGCCGGTGACCGATGACCCGGATCCCGATGACCGCTACGTGCCCGAACCTGACAAACTGACAATCCCGGAGGGGTACGCCATCCGAGTCACGCCCTGGAAACATGAGTGATCGGACACCTCCGCGACTAACCAGGGCCACGCCGGTAGGCGCTCGGTGTGGTTCCAGTCTCCGTGCGGAAGCGCCGGTTGAAGTTGGCCAGGTTGGTGTACCCGCTCAGCGCGGACACCCGTGCCACCGGCAGGTCCGTGGTCCGCAGCAGGTGGCAGGCGCGGGCGATGCGGCGGCGTCGTACTAGGGCGGAAAAGGTGATGCCAGCAGTGGTGTGGAAGAAGCGGGAGAAGGCCGACGGGCTGAGCGCCACCAGGGCCGCGGCCCGAGTCATGGAGATCTTGCCGGCAAGGTTGTCCTCAACGTAGCTCAGGACCGTGTTGATTCGCTGGGCGGTCTCGTCGTCGAGGCTCGGCACATATCCCTCGGAGGTCACGGTGTGCCACTCGGAGTCGGGGGCAGCCAGGAAGATCTCCACCAGCTCCAGCAGAGTGATGAGGCGCCCCAGAACGCTGCCTTCACCCATCCGCACCAAGGTCGCGGCCGCCTGCTCCGCGCTCGCACCGGTGAGGATGATGCCCCGCCGCGACCGGTCCACCAGCACCTGCACCGCAGTCAGCTCGGGCAAGTAGGCGGCAGCGTCCAAGAGCCGGTCGGGCAGTACCTGACACAGCACGTCGCGATCGGGCAGGAACTCCCCCGGCGCGAGGTCCGACAACCAGTTGTGCGGCACGTGGGGGCCCATGAGAGAGACCTGGCCGGCACGGAAATCGATGGTACGGTCCCCGGCAAGCATCTGCCCTGATCCGGAGCGAATGAGGTGGAACTCGATTTCAGGGTGGTGGTGCCAGCGCGCCAGCGGGTCGGGATACCCGTGCGTCCACCAGCGCACGGTTGAGCCGACGTCGGGAACAATGACTTCCAGATCGCCGAAATCCGCTTCGGAACGTATCAACGCGTCCGCCTCACTGTGGTGGGAGACGGTGGTTGGCTGGTGCCGGGCCGGGGAGGACACGCTCCTATTGTGCGCGTGCCTCTCCCCGGCCCGGCAGCGTTGGGAGCAACTGTGCTGCGGTCCCGTCACCGCTGTCTCCCCATCCCGCTCAATCCACGGTGATCTGGATCTTGACGTCGCCGGGGCGTCCTTCGGCCACCCGGTCGAAGGCCTCCTTCGCACGATCCATGTTGAAGGTCTCGGTGATGAAAGGCTTGAGATCAATCTTGCCCGCAGCCACCAGGTCGATGGCGCGCTGGTAGACGTTGGCGTACCGGAAAACTGTCTCAATGCGGGTCTCCCGGGCCTGCACCTCGGTGACGTCCACCGCCACCGGATCCACCGGGATGCCCACGAGCACCGTGCGGTTACCGGGGGCACCGAGCTTCCACAGGTCGGCGTAGGCCGACGGGTGGCCGGAGGCCTCGAAGACGACATCGGCGCCCCACCCACCGGTGCGCTCCATGACGACGTCGAGGAGACGCTGCTCACGCAGGTCCACGGTGACGACGCCGGGGATCTGGGCGGCGATCTCGAGCTTGACCGGGGAAACGTCGGAGACGATCGCCGTCGAGGCGCCGCCGGCGAGCGCGGCGGCAGCAGTGAGCATGCCAACCGTCCCGCAGCCGGAGACGACGGCCACGTCACCGGGATGGATGGCGGCCTTGGTGGCCGCGTGCATACCGACCGCCAGGGGCTCCAGGAGGGCTCCCTCCCCGAAAGTGACGGCGTCGGGGAGGTGGTAGGTGAAGGCCGCAGGATGGATGACCTCCTCCACCAGGCAGCCGTCCACCGGCGGGGTGGCCCAGAAGGAGACCGCCGGGTCCACGTTGTACATGCCCATGCGGGAGGCCCGCGAGCTGAGGTCGGGAACGCCGGGCTCCATGGCGACGCGGTCGCCGACGGCGAAGCCCGTCACGCCCTCCCCGACCTCCAAGACGGTGCCGGAGGCCTCGTGTCCGAGGATCATCGGCGCCTCGACTACGTAACGTCCAATGCGGCCATGCGTGTAATAGTGGACGTCGGAGCCGCAGATGCCGACGGTATGCGGGGCGATGCGCAGCTGACCGGGACCGCAGGCAAGGTCACCGGGGACCTGCCGGACGTTGATCTCGTGCTGCTTCTCGAGGACGACTGCCTTCATGTTTCCTTCTCCTTGAGTGGTGATGGTGTGTTGATGGACGGTTGGTTGACGGTTGATGCTGTGGATTGAGCGTGATGGGTGCGGTCGGGCTGATTCAGGCGGCCGTCTCCGCCACGGAGCTGACGGCGGCTGTCTGCAGGCGTCGACCGTTGCGGTCGAAGCCGGGCTGGTCGGGGTGGATGAAGACCGTGATGAGGGAGCCCAGCAGGTACAGGGCGGTGTAGGTCCAGCACACGCCGACGACGCCGACGTGAGGCAGGAGCAGGGTGACCAGGCCGGGGCCGACGAAGGTGGTCAGGCCGGAGGCGAGGTTGTTGGCGGAGATGGCGGCGCCGCGGTGGTCGGGTGCCAGCGCCGGGAACACGGCGGCCATGGGGACGAAAGCGGTGACCCCCATGCCCAGCAGTACGGCGGCGGCCCCGAGGGCGATCATGTTGCCACCGAGGAACTGGGGCACGTAGTAGAAGCCGAGGGTGGCGGCCGCGCAGAACCAGCAGCCGTACCAGCGCATCTGCCGCATCCAGCCGTAGCGGTCGCCAATCCAGCCCCAGAAGAGGTTGCCGAAGACGGTGACGGCGAACTGGATGCCCCAGATTGTCATCCACTGCGGCATAGTGAACCATGCGTCCCCGTAGTTGGCGTCGGTGAGGTACAGGGGCATGATGACGGGGAAGCCGTAGAGACTGAGGTTGCAGATGACGCGGACGATCGCGGTCAGGGCCACCTCGCGGTTGGTGCCCAGGATGGTCACGCCGACCGACAGCTGACGCAGCGTGTCCTTCACGTCGCCGCGGACCGGCTGCGGCTCACCGCGCCCGACGAACAGCAGGCACAGGAGGCCACCGCTGACCGTCCAGGCCAGGGAAAACCAGAGCGTGCCCGATTCACCGATGATGTTGATCGTGCGGGCGGGAATCCAGGAACCGAGGCAACCGACGCCGATGGAGTAGGCGGTCCAGAACCAGCCCATGGCCGAAGCACGATTCGCCGGATTGACCTTCTGGGTGATGTAGACAACGAAGGAGTAGATGAACAGCGGGTAGGCCAGGCCCCGGGCGGCGTAGACCACGAGGATGAGGGGGTAGATCCGCGAGGGGATCGCCACCCCGATGAACAACAGGTGCAGGCTGATCCACATGCCGGCTCCGATGAGCATGATGCGTCGCACCCCGAAGGTTTCCGCCAGCACGCCCGAGGCCCAGCCGGCAAGAGCCGCCATGAGACCGTAGGCGGTGATGACCGTGGAGGCCTGGGTAGCGGCGAATCCCAGGGAGACGAGGTACTTGGACAGGAAGGTGAGTTCGAAGCCGTCGCCGGTCATGAAGACGGCGATGGCGATGAGCCCGGGAATCAGGATCTTCGGGGGTGCGAGGCGCATGGGTTCACTCCGTCGTGTCGGTGCCGCGGCTCATTCCGCGGTGATGGAAACAGCCTCGCGTCTGCGGACGCGGGAGTCTTCCGGCGCTCGTGCCGCGCACCGATACTTTTTTGCCCAGCCCCGAGGCGGGAGCGCCCCGACCCGCCCGGTAGCATCGGGCGCAGCCGCTGGAGGGGGTGCGCATCTTGTCCGTCTCAGAACCAAACTCGGCTACGCCGCGCGACACAGCCAGCGCCCGGCGGCCGTGGTGGTGGCGGGTACTCACCTGGCCGTGGCGGCACGGGCTGCAAATCCTGGCGCATCTGGTTGGGATCACGGCCACGCTGCTGACACCGATAGCTTTCCTGTGGGCAGGTCTGAGCATGCCGACCACCGCCTTCGACCCCGACGACGCCGATCACCGATGCGCCGACCTCCTGGAGCAGCCGGTGATAGCTGTTAAGGCCCACGAATCGTGGTTCTTCTCATCCTGCGACATCCTCACGTCCGAGGGTGACCTCCTGGCGCGGGTGCCCATGAGTCCAGGCTGGTGGCCCTGGGCTGCCGGGGCACTCGTCTTCCTGTGTGCGTGTGCGGTGATATTGACGCTGGTGGCTCTCGGCCTGCGGCACAGCGGGCGCCGGCCGCTTGCCCGCGTACTGGTGGTGCTGGCGCTGGTCATCGTGCTCGCCACCCCACGCGGCCTGTCCTTGTTACACGAATACGCCGAGTCGCCCGACGCCACCGCCCTGGCCCAGGCCCGGCAGATGACCATCCCCGAGCTCGCCGGAAATAGTGCCGTCGTGCCCATCTCCACCTCGGTGGACGAGTGCGACCCCGCGGAGCTGAGCTACTGGCACGTGTGGAACTTTGCCGCGCTGGGCGGACACGTCACCGCTGCGATCGCCGTACAGAACGACTCCAAGACTGCTTGTCTGGTATCCGGCTGGCCCGACGTTGTCGTCCTCGATGAGCAGGACCAGGTCCTTGAGGTCTCCGTGCTGCACGTGGACGATCAGAAAGCGACCTCACCGAGTCATCAGGAACCGCCCGCGGTAGAGATCGGTCCGCGCGTACGGGCGGTCGCCACCCTGCGATGGGATAACGACCAGACGCGCCCCACCGGTACTCATCTGGAAGTGACAACTCCGCTCGGCCGCCAAGCAGTCACGAAGGACCCTGATCCCAGGTATGAGGAATGGGGTACCGCCCAGGATCTGACGATCCCCGAGGGCCGCCTCGTCCTGGTCTCCGCCTGGGAACATGAGTAAGTCTCGCCGTGCTGGCGCCCATCCGCCCCGCATCCCGATAGCATCGGGCACAACCACTAAGGTCGAGGAGGACCACGATGCCCTGGACACGCGCACCCGCCACGGGTGGGCAGTCGTTGGTCGCCGCCCACGACCTGAGCGTCGGCTATGGCGATCACGCGGTGTGCGCCCCGGCGAGTTTCAGCCTCCGCCCCGGTCAGGTCCTCGCGCTCGTCGGCGTCAATGGCGCAGGCAAGTCCACCTTGCTGCGCACCTGTCTGGGCTTGCTTCCGTCCGTCGACGGCGAGGTCACGCTGCTGGGGCGCGTCCCCGACCCGCGTTCGGCCCGGCAGCGTCGGGCTGTGGCCCGCGACCTCGGCGAGGAATCCTTCTTCCCAGCTCTCACGGTAGCCGAGCATCTGGCGCTGGTGTGCTACGGCCACGGTGTCGAGGACTCACAAGAGACGGTGGATGCGCTGTTGGAGGAGTTCGACCTCGCCGAAGCCGCTCACATCCTGCCCGATGAGCTCTCCTCCGGGCAGCGACGCCGATTGGCGCTGGCGGCAGTGCTGGCCAGGCCGCGTCGGCTCCTGGTCCTCGACGAACCCGAGCAGCGGCTCGACCATGTCACCCGCCG
>NZ_JAWDJJ010000024.1:0-9553 GCF_032465695.1 Actinomyces sp. MRS3W | reverse complement strand
GGGTGAGTAGCTGGCTGATGGGTGGGGCCGACGACGGCGTCGCTGCCCGGTGCTGAACGGTTGCCGCTCAGCGGGTGGCGCGGCGTATCTCGGCGCCGCGCATGAGCAGGTTGAGGCCGCCGATGACGGTCATGACGATGATGATGAGGATCGTGCAGAACGCGAAGGCGTTGCCGAAACGGCCCGCATCCACCTCCGCCAGGATCTGGGAGGTCATGATCTTCGTGTGCGGAGTGGTGATGAAGATGATCGGTGACAGCGTGGTCATGGATCGGGCGAAGGCGTAGACCAGGCCGGTGAGGAAGGCCGGCCGGATGAGCGGCAGGGTTACCCGCCGGAAGGTCTGCGCCCCCGAAGCGCCCAGTGATGTTGAGGCCTCGTCGATCGCCTTGTCGATCTGCTGCAGGGAGGCGATGCCGGAGCGCTGCCCGGCGGGCATGGAGCGCGCGATGTACACCATGATGATGGCGAGCGCGCCGCCCGCGATGGCGCCGCCCCCGGCGAGCGGGGCGATGATGTTGACGCCGAACAGCGCCACCGGCCGGTTGAAGGTGACCAGGTAGCCGATGCCGATGACCGTGCCCGGCACGGCCAGGCCCAGCATGCCTAGGAAGTCGACCAGTGCGGCTCCGCGCCGCATGCGCACCACTACCAGCCATGCCACGAGCATTCCCAGCACGCCCGCGATCGGGGTGGCGATGAGGGCCAGGATGGTCGTGTCGATCATCGACTCGTTCCCGATTCCGGAGAGCAGGTACTCGAAGTGGCGCAGCGTGAAGGAGTTGTTGACCCCGAGGATCTCCACGAAGGCGCCCACCACGACGGCCGCATAGACGGTTACCACGAGCGCCAGCAGGGCGGCGCTGACCGTCAGCAGCGGAATGCGGGCCACGTTGGAGCGCAGCAGTTCGAAGGAGCCTGCTGGCTTGCCCGTCACCGTCACGGTGGAGGAGCGGCCCGACCAGTAGCGCTGCAGCAGGAACACCAGCAGTGAGGGCACCAGCAGCACCAGGGAGTAGGCGGCGCCCGCCGCGGTGTTGTACTCGCCGGTGATGGCGATGTAGGCGCGGGAGGCCAGCACCGTGTAATCCCCGCCGATGACCAGCGGGTTGGCCAGGTCGGCGATCGCCTCGGTGAACAGCAGGAGGAAGGAGGCCCCCAGTCCGGGCACCACCATCGGCAGTGTCACCGTGCGGAACACGGTGAACTTGGAGGCGCCCAGGGAGGCGGCGGCCTCCTCCATGGCCGGGTCGAGGCTGCGGAGCATGCCCACCAGGTTCATGTAGGCCACCGGGAAGAAGGATAGCGAGAGCACCAGCGTCAGCCCGGGCAGGCCGTAGATGTTCCACTCCTGGCCCAGCAGCTGGGTGGAGATGATGCCGTTGCGGCCGAACAGGGTGATGGACGCCGTCGCCACCGCGAAGGGTGGGGAGACCACCGGCAGCAGGCAGATGAGGTGGAACAGGCGCTTGCCGCGGAAGGCCACCCGCACCTGCACGTAGGCCAGGAGGAAGCCGATGAGTGTGCCGACAGTGCCCACCACCGTGCCGAGCACGAGCGTGTTGAGGATCGTGGCGCGGTTCGTGCGGGAGGAGGCGAGCTTGCTAAGCACCGCCACGCCGTCGGCGGACAGGGCCTCGGCAAGTACGCGGCCCAGCGGCAGCAGCACCAGGGTGATGAGGACGAGCAGGACGACGATGAGGATCGTCGTCGTCACGGGATCCTGCTTGACGCGGGTCCGGGAGCGGGATGAGGCCCGAGCGGGCGGGGTCTGGGTGAGGGAGGCGGCGGTCATGGGGGTCGCGCTTGAGGTCATGGGTGGTCCTCGGCTGGGTGGGTGTCTAGGGGCGACGGCGGTGTTGCCCGGCGGCTGGAGCAGCGACTTCCGGCACCGGCCGGTGCGGGCGCCCGGGAAGGGGGACCCGCACCGGCCATGAGCCGGGAGGCCGTTTCTACTCCTTGGGCTCGGCGGCGATTTCCTCGTCGAAGCGGGCGGTCAGAGCGGGCTTGGCCTCGGCCGCCGCAGCGAAGTCGTAGTCGACCAGGTTGATGTCGTCGAGGTCGACCATCTTGTCGCTGGTGGTGGCGTCCGGGTTGGTCAGCGCCTGGTAGGAGCCCACGGTCTGGCCCACGTTCTGGGCGTCGGCGGAGATGGCGAAGTCGATGTAGGCCTTGGCCGCCTCCGGGTGCTTGGAACCCGCGACCAGCGCGACGCCGCCGACCTCATAGCCGGTGCCCTCCTCGGGGAAGGAGACCACCAGGTCGGTCATGCCCTCCTCCTGGTACTTCACGCAGTCGTGGGAGAAGACCAGGCCGACGGCGGCCTCGCCGCGCCCCGCGATCTGACCGGGCGCGGTGCCGGACTTGGAGTACTGCAGCACGTTGTTGTGCAGCTGCTTCATGTAGTCCATGCCGGCGTCCTCGCCGCCCAGGCGCGTCACCTGCGTCCACAGGGTGGTGAAGGCGGTGCCGGAGGTGGAGGGGTGAGCGGTGGAGATCTGGCCCTTGAGGGCGGGGTCGAGCAGATCGTCCCAGGAGTCCGGGACATCCACGCCCAGCTTGTCCAGCTGTGCCTGGTTGGAGCAGAAGCCGAGGGCGCCGATGTACACGCCGGTCCAGTTGCCGTCCGGGTCCTTGTACTCGTCGGGGATCGTCTCCGCCTCGGGGGAGGCGTAGGCCTCGATCAGCCCCTGATTGACGGCCTCACCGTAACCGTCGACCGGGCCGCCGTGCCAGACGTCGAACTCGGGGTTGTCCTTTGCGGAGGCCAGGCGCGCCACGGTCTCGCCGGAGGACAGGCGCACATAGGTGGCCTGGATACCGGTCTTCTCGGTGAAGGCGTTGGTCCAGGCCTGGCACAGGTCCTCCATCGCACCGCAGGCGACGGTGATCGGGCCCTCGGCGGAGCCCGAACCGTCGGAGCCGGAGTCGGTGGAGCCGGCGCAGCCGGACAGGGCAAGTCCGCCGGCCATGACGGCGGCCAGCAGTGCGGTGCCACGGCGCGCACGGCGGGAGGAAGCGTGGGATGAGCGTCGGAGAGTACGCATGGGATGCCTTTCGGAATCAGTCGGCGCAGCACTGCGCCGCTAGACCTCCATCATGCGGGCGAGCGCGGGCCGACGACGATGGTTGAGCGATCGCAGACTGTGACAGAGGTGTCATTCTTCTCCGTCGGTGCCCGCCTGCGGACGGTTCCCGCGTGCAGGTGCGCTCGCGGGGCTCCCGGCGCGTGAGCCTTACTTGTTGCCCCGGCGCATGGGGACCCGGCAGACCCCCCGGCCTGGGACACCTCAGTCCTGTCCCAACGGGGGCATGCGGTAGCCGCGGCCGCGCACCGACACGACGACGTCGTCGGGCGCATCATGGGCCTTGAGGTGGCGGCGCAGCCGGTAGATGGTGGTGCGCACCATCTCCTTGCCGCCCGAGTCGTCGCTCGTGCCCCACACCTCGTTGAGCAGCTCCTGCCAGGTGACGACGGCGTCGCGCCGACGTGCCAGGGCCGCGAGCAGCCGGGCCTCGGTGTCCGGTAGCGGCACGTTGCGCCCCTCCCAGGAAACCCGGCCGGTCACCGTTGAGATTCGCAAGGGGCCGTTCTCGACGGCGTCCGGCCCCGCGCCGGCACGGCGGGTGACCGCCCGTGCTCGCAGAGCCAGCTCGCGCGGGGAGAAGGGCTTGGTCACGTAGTCGTCCGCGCCCGCCTCCAGGCCGGCGATTCGGTCCTGCTCATCGCGCAGGGCGGTCAGCAGGATGATGGGGACGCGGCTGCCCGTGCCCCGCAGACGCCGACACAGGGCGACCCCGCTGCCGCCCGGCAGCATGACGTCGAGCACGACCAGGTCCACCTTGCGGGATGACAGCAGCTCCCAGGCGACCTCGGCATCCGGGGCGGTCAGACACTCGAACCCCTGGGTCTCCAGGGCGAAGGAGACGACGTAGCGCATCTGCGGCTCGTCGTCGACCACGAGCGCCACCAGTTTCGGAGCCACCGCGGGGGAGGCAGCGACTGCGGGGGAGGGGCCGACTGCCGTGCTACGCGCTACGTCCTCCGACATCTCGTCTGCTGTGTCACCCGGCATCGCTGTTCTCCTTCGTCGGTTCCTGCGCCTCCGGCTCCGTCCGGGCGGGGGCCGCCGCGCGCAGCGGCAGCGTCAGGTAGACGGTGGTGCCGCGGGCGGCGATCGTATCGATGAGTACCCGGCCGCCGTGCTCCTCCATGATGCGCTGCGTCACCATCATGCCCAGTCCCGCCCCGCGACTGGAAGGCGCGGACAGTGGGTTCGAGGTCGCGTAGGGGATGAAGGCGCGACGCTGCTGCTCCCGACTCATGCCCTCGCCGTCGTCCATGATGGTGATGAGGGCGTCCTCGACTTCGGCGCTGATGCGTACGGTCACCGGCCGGCCCTCGGAGTGTCGCAGCGCGTTGGTGATGGTGTTGGCAACCGCCTGGCGCAGCAGTCCCCGGTCGGCTTCCAGGCGGACGGGGCGCCCGTGATCCTCCAGACGGATCGGGGTGCGCGTGGAGCGGCGCATCTCCTGGACGAGGTCGCGCACGAGCCCGCGCAGCTCCAGCTTCTCCAGGCGCAGCGCGCGCACCTCATGGTCCAGGCGCGCCTCGGTGAGGAAGTCCTCCGCCATCTGGGAGGCGTCGCGGGCATTGTCCAGGATGGTGGTGACGAAGCGCCGCTGCACCTCGTTGAGATCCCCGGGCGTCTCCTCCTCCAGCAGCTCGGCCGAGGCGCTGATGAGGGCCAGGGGCGTGCGGATCTCGTGGGCGAGAACGTCGCGCGGGGTACTGCGCCGCTGCGCGGCACGGCGCAGACGTGCATTGTCCCGGCGCGCGAGCAGCAGCGCGCGGCGCCAGCGCACTGCGAGGACGACCGCCACGATGGTTGTGGTGGCCAGCCCCCACCAGACCGCCAGGTGCGTCAGAGTGCTCACGGGCCCATCATGCCCATGTTGCGGCGGGATGCAGGTGGTCTGGGCGGGTTGACGCGCCTGCGTCCGGACGGATGTGGGCGACGAGTGATAGGAGCGAATGCCCTGGTGAATACCTGGTGCGTCGTTGTGATGGTGCGGGAAGGTCGGGGCGGTTGTGGTGTTGGCGGCGCATCCGGGTCGGTATGGGATGGCCGTGCTGTCCGGGCCTCATATGTGGAGCAGCTGGGCGTGGCGGCTATGCTCGTGGGGGCTCGTACATGGCGCGTGGGGTACCTGATGCGGCCAATACAGCGAAGGAACCCGGCGCCGTTGACGGGTCCCTTCGTCTGACCATCCCACCTTCCCACGGGCGGTTCTGTGGGGTGGAGCACATTGGAGCCCTGATTGGTCAAGCAAGGAATTTCTGCCGTGGTTACACCGCCGAAATTGGGACTGAGGTCCTCTGGCGTACGTTTGACCTGCGCAGATGTGTGAGGACCTGTATCCCGCCGAGCCTCGCGGCTGTGCCGGGGTGGTTCCCATCCCGCGTCGCCCCGTGCGCCTCGCCCGCTGAGCGGTGCGGCTGTGCCGGGGTGGCCGGCGCTGGGGTAGCGGTTGCGTCTACTACGCCGGTTCGGGGTCTACTACGCCGGTTCGGGGTCTGCGACGCTACTTAGGGGTCTGTTGAAGGCTTCCGAGGCCTTCAACAGACCCCTAACTGGCGTACCCAACGGTGAAGTGGCGTAGTAGACGCGCATGCCGACGGCCGTCTCAGACGGCGACCGCCCACACGCGGGTGGGTGTGGTGACGCGAGGGGAACTCCCCTCGGGTCCGCGGGCAGCCTCGGCGGGAGGGGCCCCGGTTGGCTGCTTGACGGTTCGTACTTGTTGACGACGGTTCGTACTTTTCGACGACGGTTCGGCACTTAACATCAACGCTTCGGCACTTTGCTTGACGGTTCGGCACCCTGGCTGCCGAACCGTCGGGTTACGTGCCGAGGCGTCCTGCGGAAGGTACGAATCGTCAGGCCAAGTGCCGAACCGTCAGTACCCTGATAGCACCCGCAAGTTCGGCGGCCGGGAGTGTCTGCCGTGGGCGGTGGCTGAGGTGTCGTCTGGGGCGCCTGCCACGGCGCCGGCTGGGGTGTTGGCCAGGGAGGCGACCGGGGGTGTCTGCCACAGCACCGGCCGGGGAATGCCACCCTGCTGGATACTGCCGGTGCCGGATGAGGGTGGCCTGCGCCACGGCGCTATTGAAGATCCCACACGTGTCGCCGCTTATGAGACGACACGGCGTCCGGATAACCTCTCTCCTCGCGTTCGCACACCGGCGTATGACACGTGGTGGGCGGACCTGCCGCGTGGGTAAGCGCTGCCGGTGTGCCAGTGAAAGGTAAAACCCGAGTGGCACAGTCCCACCCCGCCGGAGCGTCTCCGGCCTCCCCGATTCAGACCAGTCGCGCATCCGCCGTTGGCCCGCGAGACGCGGATACGGTCAGCCCCGCACTGGCAGGCTCCATCTTCGCCACGGCCGTCCTGGCCTTCCTGGGCCTGTTCCTGGAAACCGTCATGAGCGTGCTCTTCCCGGCGATCATGACCGACTTCGGCATCGGCACCTCCGACGTGCAGTGGCTGACCAGCGGCTACCTGCTGGTGGTGTCGGTCATCATGCCGATCTCCGGGTACCTGCAGCGTCGCTTCCGCGCGAAGAGCCTGTTTCTGGTGGCGGCCAGCGCCGTCGCCGTCGGCGCGCTCGCGGCCATGGTGGCCCCGACGTTCCCGGTGCTGCTCGCCGCCCGCCTCTTCCAGGGCGTCGGCACCGGCATCGTGACGCCCCTCATGTTCACCATCATCCTCACCCAGGCGCCCCGCTCGAAGACGGGCGCCCTCATGGGGGTTGGCGGCCTGACCCTGGGGGTTGCCCCAGCGGTCGGCCCGGTTGTCGGTGGCGTCATCGGCCAGGTGAGTTCCTGGCGGATGGTCTTCGCCCTCACCCTGCCCTTCGTCCTCGCCGCGCTCATCGTCGGCGTCCGCTCCATCCAGCAGACCCGCCCCACCGAGCGCATCCGCCTTAACGTCGCACACGTCGCGCTGCTCGCCCTCGGCTTCGTGGGCCTCATCCTGGGACTGGAGCGCGGTGGCGCCCTGCTGGCCGCCAGCAGCTCGGGCAGCCCCGCCTCCGCCGGCCAGATCGCCCTGGTGGTGGGCCTGCTGGCGGTCGGCGTACTTTCCGGCATCGGCTTCCTCATCGGCTCGCGTCGCTCAACCAACCCGATCCTGCGCCTGTCGGTGCTCTACAGCCCGGTCTACCGCAACGGGCTCGCAGCCTTCAGCCTGCTGCAGTTCGTCGCCCTCGGCCTGGGCTACCTCATCCCCAACCTGTCTCAGTTGGCGTTCGGCTCCAGCAGCATGACGGCGGGCCTGCTGGTGCTGCCCGGCGCCGTCGTCGGTGCGGTGCTCGCCCCCATCGCCGGTTCGCTCTACGACCGCTTCGGTCCCGCCGTCCCGATCAGCATTGGCGGCGTGCTCGCACTGGTCGCCACCGTCACCCTCGCCATCATCGGCGCGGATCTGACCAGCACCGTCATGGCCGTGGTCTACCTGCTGTTCATGTTCGGATTCGGGCTGGCCTACACCAACACCCAGACCCTGGGCATGAGCGGGGTGGAGCGCTCGCTGACCACCGACGGCACCTCGCTCATGAACACCGTGCAGCAGTTCTTCGGCGCCATGTCGATGACCGTACTGTCCACCGTGCTGGCCATGAACCAGGCGGGCACCCAGGCGGGCACGCCCGCTTACGCCGTCGCCTCCGCTCGGGGTGGAGCCATCTGCTTCACGATCGTGGCCGGCGTGGTGGCTGCCGCCTGCTTCTTCGAATACCGCGGCCTGGTGGCGGTTCGCCGCCGCGCCGCAGAGGCCGCTGCCGCCGACGCCGAACTCGGCATCGACGCCTCCGTCACCCGGCTGCTCGACACGCCGGTTGCCGGTGAGATCCCCGTCACGGACGCGCCGGAGTCCGCCGGGCCGCGCGACGTCGTCGACGCCGCGGCCGAGCCGACAGCCGATCTCGCCGCCCGCTGACCGGTATTCCAGACACTCGCCCGGCCACTGCCTCCACGGTGGTCGGGCGAGTGGCACGTCATCGCCGCAGCGATACCGGGCCACCCTCCCGTCCGTGTCTGTCCGTACTGCGAGACTTGACTGTGACCCGACGATGCTGGCCGCAGGGGCGATTCGCCGCCGATATGACTACCCTGGGGTTGTGAGCTCGACGCCGCCATCTGGGTCACAACCCGACCAGTCTCCTGACCAACGCGTTGCCGTCGTCATCCCGGCTAAGGATGAAGCCGAGCGGATTGCGGCAACGGTGCGTGCCTGCCGAGCCATCCCCAGGGTTGACCTTGTTATCGTCGTCGACGACGGCTCCACCGATTCCACCCAGGAGCACGCGCGCGCCGCCGGTGCCGTGACCGTGCGCCACTCCGTGTCCCGCGGCAAGGCCTCCGCCATGGAGACCGGCGCGAGCGTGGTGGCGATGCGCGACTACGAGGACGGTCCCGCCCGCTTGCTGCTCTTCATCGACGCCGACCTGGGCGACTCCGCCGCCGCCTGCGCCGAGCTCGTTCCGCCCATTATCGACGGCATAGCTGACATGTCTGTCGCCGTTCCCCCCAAGCAGGCCGGTGCCGGCGGGCGCGGGCGCGTGGTGCGGGCGGCCCGGGCCGCCATCGCCTCGGCCACCGGCTGGGCGCCGGTCGCCCCCCTGTCCGGGCAGCGCTGCCTCACCCGTGAGGCCTATGAGGATGCCTCCCCCCTGGCGGAAGGGTGGGGCGTCGAGGTGGGACTCAGCATCGACGTTCTCGTCGCCGGGCACGCCGTTATCGAGGTCCCCTGCGACATCACCCACCGCGTCTCCGGCAACGACCGGGCCGGACGCCTGCACCGCGCCGCCCAGTACAAGGATGTCGTGCGCGCGGTCATATCCCGTCGTATGCGGCGTATCCGTGTGCCAGCGAGCAATCTCAACGACGACGCCGTCCGCGAGCAGATGCCCTTCCGCGCCTACCGCGCCCGGCAGGCCGCCAAGGCCTGATAGGCGGGCGTACCCCAGCGGATGACGAAGCCGGGTACGTGCCACGAACTCTCCGGCCACGCGGAGCACGCCCCGGGGCGAAAAACGGGGGGGCTAAGCGCCGGGTGTGTCCGCGGTGTCAGCGGCGCCCGGTGTCACCGCCGCCCGGCTGGTGAGTAGTGCGGTCAGCGCCGGCACGGCGGCGATGGCCGAGTACATGAGCATGGTCAGACCCGAATCGTTGACGACCACCTCGACGACGACGAGCACCGCCAACGCCCGCAGGGCCGGCCCTAGCCACCCCGGCGTCGAGAATGCCGCCAACCAGGCGTAAGGGCCCGCACCCGCCCGGGCCTCGCGCAGCGTGCGCCGTACCCACCAGGCCGCCGCAGCAACCACGCCCACGCCCACCAGGAGCGCCGCCAGCGCCACGGGACTGGTAAGGAACGGGGCGACGAGCGCCGCGGCCTTGCGCAGCAGGGTTGCTCCGGCGGTCCCATCCAGCACCTGGGCGACGAATCCGCCCAGGTGCGTGCGCGCGCCGGCCGCATAATCCAGGAT
>NZ_JAWDJJ010000023.1:0-4882 GCF_032465695.1 Actinomyces sp. MRS3W | reverse complement strand
CACGTCAGGAGGCTCCGGCCGTCCCGGCGCGGGGCTGGGGGTCATGGGGGAGCGTGTGGCCGCCGTCGGCGGGCACGTTGAGGCCGGCCCGACGCCGTCGGGCGGTTGGCGCCTCCACGCCACCCTGCCCGCGGCGGCCGAGCCGGCCGGGGCATCCCGACGCCGGGAGGTGGCATGAGCGAGATCATCAGGATCGCATTGGTCGACGACGAACCACTACTGACTGCCGGGCTGGCGATGCTGCTCGGCGCGCAGAGCGACATGGAGGTGGTCTGGCAGGCGACCAGTGGTGAGGAGGCCCTGCGGCGGGCCGAGACCCAGCCCGTGGACGTCATGCTGCTGGACGTGCAGATGCCCGGACTCGACGGCGTGGCCACCACCCGCCGCCTGGTTGAGCAGGGCGCGCACGGGCGCATTGTCATCCTCACCACCTTCGACACCGACGGTTATGTCATGGGCGCCATCCAGGCGGGCGCGTCCGGGTTCCTGTTGAAGAACACGCCGCCGGCAGGGCTCATTGAGGCGGTGCGCACCGTGCACGGCGGCGACTCGGTCATCTCACCGGGCCCCACCCGCCGCCTGCTCACGGCGGTGCGCGGGAGACGGGAAGCGCGCCCCACCCTGGCCGCACCGCCGCCGCACCAGATGCTGCCCAGCCAGCTGACCGAGCGGGAGCGGGAGGTGCTTGAACTCATCGCCTGGGGACTGACCAACCAGGAGATCTGCGACCGGCTGTGGCTGTCCATGGCCACAGTCAAGACGCATGTGTCCCACCTGCTGGCCAAGACCGGTGCGCGCGACCGGGTCCAGCTGGTCCTGCTCGCCCTGCGCACCGGCCTGGTCGCCCTCGACGATCTGCTGACCGGCTCCCGCGAGACCGGCATAAATGACATGCCCAAACCGGCCGAAATGACGTAGCCGCCACCACGGCACCGGCCTCGGTGAACCCTGGGAATTGCCTGGGCAGCTTTCGGTACGTTATTAGTGCCGGTTTCGGTGGGTGGCGGCCTTCATGCGGGAGACGAAGTCACGCAACTCGGCCGTCATCGCTTCCACCGCGGCGGTGTACTGGGCGCAGTCCTCACCCGCATCGGACAGCGCGGCCAGCACCGCGGGGGCATGCGCCTCAACGATCTTGACCACCGCCGATCCGGAGATCGCCCCGTCGGCGCCGGCGGCAATCGCCTCGGCCACCTGCTCCGGAGCGGAGATGCCGAAGCCCAACATGACCGGTGCCGCCGCATCGGCGCGCAGCCGCGCCACCGACTGCGCCAACCCCACGGTGGAGGAGGCGCGTTCGGTGCCGGTGACCCCGGCGCGCGAGACCGCGTACACGTAGCCGCGTGAGGCTGCCGCCACCGCGTCCAGCGTCTGCGCCGAGGCCGACGGCGGGGCGATGTAGACCGGGTCGATGCCCGCGCGCGCGGCCGCCGCCGAAAACTCCTCGGACTCGCGCACGGGCACATCCGGCAGCAGCACCGAGTCGATGCCCGCCGCCGCACAGTCGGCGTAGAAGGCGTCCAGACCGATGGCGAAGGGCACATTGCCGTAGATGAGCATGCCGATGGGCAGCTCCGGGTGACGCTCACGCACCCGCGCCACCACCCGCAGACAGTCGGCGAAGCTCGCCCCGGCATGCAGCGCCCGCAGGTGGGCGCGCTGGATGGTGGGCCCGTCGGCCACCGGATCGGAGAACGGCGTGCCCAGCTCGAGGGCGTCCGCGCCGCCGTCGATGAGCGCCTCAATGATGGCCTCGGAGGCGGCGGGGGTGGGATCACCGACCATGACGAAGGGCACGAAAGCGCCCTGCTCGGCGCCGGCCAGGCGGGAGAACATAGCAGGATAGCGGCTCATGTCAGGCCTCCTTCTTGGCCAGGGACAGGTACTCGGTGCGCTTGCCCATCTGTTCGACCATGGCGGCGGCCCGCGCGACGGCGGAGTCCTCGGAGAAGGTTCCGCCCAGGCGCATGCGCACCTGTTCCAGGTCCTTGTCGCCACGCCCCGACAGACACACGAGCAGATGCGGCGTGGGGGCGTCGGGCGGCGTCTCACGGGCGATCTTGAGCGCCTGGGCGAGTGCGTGGGCCGACTCCAGGGCCGGGATGATGCCCTCCCAGCGGCTGAGCAGCCGGAAGGCCTCCACCGCCTCATCGTCGGTGATGGCCACGTACCGGGCGCGCCCCGAGTCCGCCAGCCAGGCGTGCTCGGGACCGACCCCGGGATAGTCCAGACCCGCCGACACGGAGAAGGACTCCTCCACCTGCCCGTCCGGGGTGCGCATGAGGTAGCTGCGGGCGCCGTGGAGAATGCCGGTGGTGCCGTTGTTGATGGGGGCGCCGTTGCGGGGCGTGTCCAGCCCCTCCCCGGCGGGCTCGACACCGATGAGCCCCACACCGACGTCGTCGATGAACTCGGCGAACATGCCGATCGCGTTCGAGCCGCCCCCCACACAGGCGATGACCTCATCGGGCAGCCGCCCGGTCAGGGCGAGAATCTGGGCGCGGGCCTCACGGGAGATGCAGCGGTGGTACTCGCGCACGATCGTGGGGAAGGGGTGCGCCCCGGCGGCTGTGCCCAGCAGGTAGTGGGTGGTGGCGAAGGACGCCGTCCAGTCCCGCAGCGCCTCATTGACGGCGTCCTTGAGTGTGCCGGCGCCGGAGGCGACCGGCACGACCTTCGCCCCCATGAGCTCCATGCGTTCGACGTTGGCGGCCTGCCGCACCACGTCGGTGGCGCCCATGTAGACGGTGCAGTCCAGACCCAGCAGCGCGCACACCATGGCGGTGGCGGTGCCGTGCTGACCGGCGCCCGTCTCGGCGATGATGCGCGTCTTGCCCATGCGCTTGGCCAGCAGCGCCTGCCCCAGCACCTGATTGCCCTTGTGCGCGCCGCCGTGTACCAGGTCCTCCCGCTTGAGGAAGATGCGGGCATTGCCCTGGCGGGGCAGGTTGCGCAGCTCCGTCACCGGCGTGGGACGCCCCAGGTAGCGGCGCATGAGCTCATCCAGCTCCGCGGCGAAGGACGGATCCGACTGGGCGTCGATGAAGGCGTCCTCGAGCTGATCCAGGGCGGGGATGAGCAGCTCCGGTACGTACTGGCCCCCGTAGGGTCCGAAATAGGCGTCCAGCCGCGGATGCGTGTGACCGGCGTGCTCCCTGGGTGCGGTGGCGTCGACGGCGCCAGCGGTGCGGGACCGGCCGCGCTCCGGCAACGGCACGGCGGTGGCCAAAACCTGCGCCACCACGCCCGGGTCGGGGGCGGCGGACAGGGCCGAGCCGATGAGCAGGGCATCCACGATTCCGGCCAGGCGGCGCACGTCGTCGGCCGTCTCGACCCCCGACTCGCCCACCAGTACCACGCCCGACGGCGCCAGCGGTGCCAGCTCCTCGGTACGGGCGATGTCGGTGTGCAGTGTGCGCAGGTCGCGGTTGTTGATGCCGATCACCTGCGCCCCCAGGGCGGCGGCCCGGTGCATCTCCGCGGGCGTGGACACCTCGGTGAGCACGTCCATGCCCAGGCGGTGCGCGAGGCCTGCCAACTCGGTGTAGACATCGTCGGGCACCACCGAGAGCATGAGCAGGATCGCGTCCGCTCCCAGGCTGCGGGCGGCCAGCACCTGAACGGGGTCAACGATGAAGTCCTTGCACAGCACCGGCACCTCCACCGCGGAGCGCACGGCCTCCAGATCATCGAAGGACCCGTTGAAGCGGTCCGGCTCGGTGAGCACCGACACGGCCTCGGCCCAGGGTGTATAGGCGTGTGCGAGCGCCGCCGGGTCATAGTCGGAGCGGATGGTGCCGCGTGAGGGCGAGGCCGACTTGCACTCCATGATGAGTGCGGGGCGCGGGCCGGCGTGAGCGCCGCTACGGGTGCGCAGGGCGTCAGCGAAGGAACGCTGGGATGGCTCCAGCTGCTCAGCGGTCAGGTGGCCGAAACGGGAACGCAGCTCCGGCAGGCGCTTGCGCCGGGCGGCCACGATCGCATCCAGGACGGTTCCGGTGGTCATGAGGCGCTCGGCCACGGGGAAGCGGTGGGGACGGCGGGTGCTCATCGGGTCTGCCCCTCACTGCTCGCCTTGGTCATGGATTCCAGATGCTCGGCGACCCGGCCACTGGCCAGCTGGTTCAGCGCCATGCGGGTGCCGTCGGCGAGGTTGTCCGCGGGGCCCGCCAAGTACAGCAGCGCGCCGGTGTTGACGGCGATTGCGTCACGGTGGGCCGGGGCCCCCTGGCCCGCGAACACCTCGCGCAGCAGGGCGGCGTTCTCCTGCGGGGCGCCGCCCAGCACATCCTGAAGGCTGTAGGTGTCCACGCCCAAGTCCTCGGGCGTGACCTCGTAGGCCTTGACGCCCCGCGGGG
Source organism: Actinomyces sp. MRS3W (assembly GCF_032465695.1). NCBI lineage: Bacteria > Bacillati > Actinomycetota > Actinomycetes > Actinomycetales > Actinomycetaceae > Actinomyces > Actinomyces sp. MRS3W. Next base: position 524 of record NZ_JAWDJJ010000023.1, on the reverse strand, counting down.
TGGCCTCGCGTACCAGGGTGGTGCCGTGCACGGCGATTTCGTCGGTGCCGGCGCCGTGAACGATGAGGGCCCGTTTGCGGCCGAGCTTGACCATGGTCTCGGCGATCATGTCGAGGATGTCCGGGTCGGCCACCCCCATGAGCTGGTAGGTGAGGTGAGCGGGGTTGAGCAGCGGCCCCAGCACGTTGAAAATGGTCGGCGTCGCCAGGGCCTTGCGGATCGGGGCGACGTGCCGCATGGCCGGATGGTAGGCCTGGGCGAACAGGAAGGTGAAGTGGTCCCGGGCGAGGATCTCCACGGCATCCTCTGGGGTCAGGTCCAGGGGCAGGCCCAGGGCGGCGACGACGTCGGCGGCGCCGGTTTTGGAGGAGACCGCCCGGTTGCCGTGCTTGGCGACGGAGATGCCCATGGAGGCGGCCACGATGCCGGCGGCGGTGGAGATGTTGATGGTGCCCACGCCGTCACCGCCGGTACCGACGACGTCGACGAGCGGGAAGGTGACCTCCGGGAAGGGGCGGGCGGCG
>NZ_JAWDJJ010000022.1:0-2419 GCF_032465695.1 Actinomyces sp. MRS3W | reverse complement strand
GGGGCCGGTGGGCATTTGGCGCTACGTCTGGCCGCGAGACGCCTCGTTCGCTGCTGCAGCCTACGCGGCGATCGGGCTGCACCGGCAGGCATTCGGCGTTCTCGCGCACCTGGCAACCCTGCAGCGCCCCGACGGCGGTTTCGAGGCGCGCTACACCGAAGCCGGCGTGGTCCCCGATGACCGCCCCGCCCAGTCCGACGGTGCCGGCTGGTTTCTATGGGCGGCCGGGAGGCTGCTCGCGGACGGCCTGGGGGTGGCGCAGCTCTCGGGGCAGGTCGGGGCCGCGCTCGCCCGCGCTGCGAGCTATCTGCTCACCCTCACCGACACTCCTTCGCATCTGCCTCCCGCGTCGCCGGACTACTGGGAGGTCGCGGAGCGAACCGTCACGCTCGGCACGGCGGCGCCGATTTTGCTGGGACTCGAGGCGGCCTCCGCGCTGGCGACGGCCGGGCTGGATATGGGGGTCACTGGCGAGCGGCTCGACGCGCGGGTGGCAACGCTGCGGGCGGCGTTGGAGCGCGGCTTCGCGCCCGGATGGGGCAGGCACCTGCGCGACAACGACGTCGACGCGGCGATCGCCTTCGTGGCTCCGCCCTTCACCCGGGCGCTCGCCGGCGTTGAGACGGTCAGGGACGGCGCCGTTGCGCGGATGGCTCGGCCCGCGGGCGGCGTGGCACCGGGCGAATCCTGGCGCGATGACGGCATTTCGTGGACGCCGGAGACCGCACTGTTGGCATGGTCGGCGGCCGGACTGGGCCGGAATGAGGAAGCGTTGGAGCTGCTGGAGTGGTTGGAGTCGCACCGTACGCGTGCGGGCGCCCTGCCCGAGAAAGTGCGCGACGACGGTCTGCCCGCAGGGCCCGCACCGCTGGCCTGGACCTGCGCGCTCGTGCTGCTGACGGTGGTGGAACTCCGTACTCCCCAGTGAGGCGATGGGCGGGACGGGGCCCAGAGGGTGCCTGGACGGGCCTCCCCCAGGCTGGCGTCGGCCTTTAAGCTTCAACTCATGACTGCGCCGAACCCACCCGTACATCCTGCTGATTCCGGGGACGCGTCGGTCGAGCTGTACCGCCTCCTGTGCGATGCCATGGTCGCAGCGGATACGGCGACCATCGACGCCCTCCTCACCGACGACTGCGTCCTCACCCATATGACCGGTTACCCCCAGCCCAAGGTGGAATGGCTCGGCGACATCCGCAACGGCACCTTGACCTACCACGCTTCCGAGTTCGTCTCCGCGGATACCGACACCATTGACGGTTTCCCCGTGGTGCGCGGTCGGTCCCGAACGGAGGCCACGGTCTGGGGCGTGCACGGCACCTGGAACCTGCAGATTGTCGGGTTTGTTGTGCCCGACGCCGCCCACACCGAACTCAACTCCACCGGCTGGCGTTTCAGGCGTCTGGACGCGAGCAGGTTCTAAGCCGCAGGCCTCCTCCGGCCGATGCGCGCGCCTCGCGCCCGTGCAGGCCCGGCTTCTCCTCACTACTTCGTAGCTCGACGTCGGCGCCCGGTGCCGCGGGTGGCCGGGGCCGTCCAGGGGTCTTCCGGCCAGGCGTGCTTGGGGTAGCGTCCGCGCATATCGGCACGCACCTGCGGGTAGCCCTGCTGCCAGAAGGAGCGCAAGTCGTCGGTGATGGCGACCGGCCGCCGCGCCGGCGACAGCAGGTGAATGACCACCGGCACGCGCCCGTCCACGATCCGGGGAGTGTCCTCCCACCCGAAGCACTCCTGCACTTTCGCCGCCAGCACCGGCCGTTCCAGCGCCTCGCCCTGCTCACCCACATACTCCACGCGCACCTGCGAGCCCGACGGCACCTCCAGCCGTTCCGGCACCAGCTCCTCAAAACGCGCCGCCTCGGGCCATGGCAGCAGGCTTCGCAGGCACGCCGTCATATCCAGCTGGTCCAGATCGAAGTGCCGGCTCGATGCCGCCAGTGTCTCCACCGCCGGAGCCAGCCACTCACTTGCCCGCTGCATGAGGGCCGCGTCATCAACCGGGGGCCAGGGCTCGCCGAGGACCCGGTTGAGCAGAGCCAGCCGTGCCCGCAGGGTCGCCGCCCTGTGCCACGGCAGTATTCCGATGCCCTCGTCCCGGCAGCGGTCGACGACGGCGGCCGCGACCTCGGCGGGCGTGGGCGTGCGGCCTCCCGTTGTGGCGAGGGGGATCGCGCCGAGACGGCGAACGGTCTCCACCCGCAGCCGCCCGCCCTCCCAGACACCGCGCGCTTCATCGGTCAGCCAGCCGGCGGCCACCGTGAGGGCGAGCGCCTCATCGATGGGTGCGGCCGCCCGGATGGTGGCCTCACTTGCCCCCGGAGCGCGGTCGACGTCGCCCACCGCCAGCCAGAGCGCTCCCGCCAGCGGCGACCCCGGGGGCAGACGCAGCCCCGTCCCCCCGACGGTCGCGTAGCTGGCC
>NZ_JAWDJJ010000021.1:0-6252 GCF_032465695.1 Actinomyces sp. MRS3W | reverse complement strand
GACCTTCTCCATCCCGGGCATCCACAACGTGCTCAACGCCTGCGCCGCCCTGACCCTGGTGCTTGAGATCCTGGGCGCGGCCCGACACGCGCCATCGACGTCGTGCGCTGCACCTGGGACGGCGGCACCGAGCGCTTCGTCGTCATGGCCGGCCTGGGCCTGGACGCCCGCATCATGGCCGACACCAGCGACGACCTCAAGCGGGTGCTCCGCTCGGGCGCCTACGTGGTCGCCGCCGTGCAGAACGCGGTGCCCCACCCCTTCACCGTCAACGTCGCGCTCGACGACGCCGACGCCGGCGAGCACCAGGTGGTCATGGCCCTGCTGGGCAACGTCGGCACCATCACCGGCGGCATGACGATCTTCCCGCAGGCCTCCCCCGACGACGGGCGGATCGACCTGCTGCTGACCGGCCCCAACCGGATCACCGACTGGGCCAAGGTCGGCGCGGGCATCCTCATCGGCCAGGACGTCAACGGCCTCAGCCATCACCAGGCCCGCAGACTCGCCATGACCACCACCGAGCCGGTGCCCTTTGAAGTCGACGGCGACGTCGTCGGGCAGACCCGCAGCCTCGTGGCCGAGGTGGAGCCGGCCGCGCTGCACGTCGTCGTCCCGCCCGCCACGCGCACTCACCGAAACCGGCACTCATGACGTGCCGAAACCGATTGATACGACGGCCCGAGCCCGCATTTCACGACCTTGGGGGATGGTTGACGACCCCGGGGTGGTCGTGAAACGTCCCCCAAGGTCGTAAATCGCAACTCTGGGCAGCTCTGGGCGGCTACACGCCCCGGGGCCGCAACGCTCATCTAGACTGAGGCGACTCGCCACCAACAACAGGCAGGAGCCCCATGCGTTCACGACTCACGGTCGCGCTCGGTCGCGCGGCCCGCGCGGCAGCACGCCTGCGCGGCGGCGGCTCCGGCGGCACCGCCTTCCCCGGCCTCGTCATGGAGAAGACCGACCCCGGCTTCCTGGCCCGCACCCTGGATCGGCTGCCGCACGGGGTGGTGCTCGTCTCCGGCACCAACGGCAAGACCACCACCACCAAGATGGTCGTCCAGTTGCTGCGCGACCAGGGGCTCAAGGTCTTCACCAACCGCACCGGCTCGAACTTCGTGCGCGGCGTACTGGCGGCCCTGCTCACCGAGGTCGACGCCGCCGGCCGCCTGGACGCCGACGTCGCCGTACTCGAACTCGATGAGGCGCACGCCGTCCACTTCGTGCGTTCCGTGCGGCCGCGCGCCGCGCTCATGCTCAATGTCATGCGCGACCAGCTCGACCGCTTCGGCGAGATCGACTACACCGCCTCGCTGCTGCGCAAGGCCGCCCTGGCCACGCGCGACGTCGTGGTGGTCAACGCCGACGACCCGCGCCTGAACGGGGAGCGCTTCCTGTCCGGTCTGAGCGCCCGCACCGCGGCCTTCGGGGTCGGCCCCGCCCTGCGCTCGGTGTTTCTCTCCGACGACGATCTGCGCGCCGGCCAGTCCTCCGGCCCCGACGCCGCAGCAGCATCCGACGGCGCTCAGGCCCCCGCCCCTCAGGCCAGCGCCTGTCCAACCCCGCGTGTGCGCCTGGTGGCGCTCGACGGCCCTACCGCCACCGTCGAGGTGGACGGCGCCGAGCACGAGGTGACCTTCTCCATCCCGGGCATCCACAACGTGCTCAACGCCTGCGCCGCCCTGACCCTGGTGCTTGAGATCCTGGGCGAGGGCGCCGACCTGCCCCGGCTGCTGGCCACCCTGGCGCAGATTCGCCCGGCCTTCGGCCGCGGCGAGGTCATCACCCTGGACGGCCGTCCCGTACAGCTGGCCCTGGTCAAGAACCCAGCCGGCTTCCGCATGAGCCTCATGTCCGCTCCAACTGCGCAGGCCCCCGCCGCAGACCGGGATCGGCCCGACGAGCTGGTCATGATCGCCATCAACGACGAGTACGCCGACGGCCGCGACATGTCCTGGCTGTGGGATGTCGACTTCTCCTCACTGCGAGACGTGGGCGTCGCCGTCGTCACCGGGGTGCGCGCCTGGGACATGGCGCTGCGGCTGCGCTACGACGAGGTGCCCATCGGCGCCGTCGAGCCGGATCTGGAGGCGGCGCTGGACGCCCTGCGCGAGCGCGCCGCCGCCGAAGACCGCCCCATGCGCATCTACACCAGCTACACCGCCATGCTCGCCCTGCGTGCCCGGCTCGGGCACCTCACCGAGGTCGAGGAGGTCATGAAATGAGCGCCGACCCCGTCGTTTACCCACACACCGGCCCCGCACCCGCCCGCGGCGCGATCCGCATCCTGCAGCTGTATCCGCGTGACATGAATATCTACGGCGACTGGGGCAACCTGCTCACGCTCGCCCGCCGCAGCCAGTGGCACGGCTACGACGTCGAACTGCTCTCCTACAACAACGGCGACACGCTGCCCGATGAGGTGGACCTCGTCGTCGGCGGCGGCGGCCAGGACTCCGGGCAAGAGCGCATCAAGAAGGACCTGGTGAGCATCGGCCCGCAGCTGCGCGGTTGGGCGGCCGACGGCGTGCCCATGCTCGTCATCTGCGGCCTGTACCAGCTGTTCGGGCACCGCTTCGTCACCGGCGAGGGCTCGGAGATACCCGGCATCGGGCTGTTGGATGCCGAGACCGTGGCCGGGCCGGGGCGGCTCATCGGCAACATCGTCCTGGACTCCCCCACCTTCGGCCGGGTGGTCGGCTATGAGAACCATTCCGGGCTGACCAGGCTCGGCCCCGGCGCCGAGCCGCTGGGCAGCGTGCGCTCCGGCGACGGCAACAACGGCGAGGACGGTACCGAGGGCGCCCGCGTCCACAATGTCATCGGCACCTACCTGCACGGCCCCCTGCTGCCGAAGAACCCCGCAGTGGCCGACTGGCTGCTCGAGCGCGCGGTCACCCTGCGCGGCGGCACCTGGGATCCGCTGCCCATCGACGACGCCGACGCCCGCCACGCCAGCACGGTCGCCGCCTCCCGGCCGAGGTGAGGCCCGTGGCCACACCCGACTTCATCATCGAGCTGCGCGAGAAGATCGGGCACGACCAGCTGTGGTTGCCCGGCGTGAGCGTCGTCGTCGTTGCCCCGGACGGCCGCCTGCTGCTCGGGCGGCGCACAGACAACGGCGCCTGGGCCGTCGTCTCCGGTATCCCCGAGCCCGGCGAGCAGCCGGCCGTCGCCGCCCGGCGCGAATGCCTGGAGGAGACCGGCGTCGAGCCCGAGATTGTCGGGGTGGCCGGGGTCAGTGCCGGCAAGCCGATCACCTTCCCCAACGGGGACCGCTGCGTGTTCATGGACATCACCTTCGCCGCCCGGGCTGACGCCGCCGCAGTAGCCCGGGCGCACGCGGCCGACGAGGAGTCGACCGACGTCGGCTGGTTCCGCCCCGACGCCCTGCCGACGCCGCTGGTCGCCTCCACCCCGGGGCGCATTGACGCCGCCCTGGCCTGGCTCGCCAACCCCGCGTCCGGCGCGCGCTTCCAGTGATCTGGCGCTTGACGCCGTCGCCGCCACCAACGTGCTCCGGACCACAGGATTTCCACCGGTGCTTACCACAACCTATCTTTGACTGCGCGAGCGGCTACCAAGCCCGCTCCGAACCGCGACCCGTTCGGTCATCCCGGCCGATCCGTGCCGACTGACCCGCGCCGCGAGCGTCACCAGGACCAAGGAGTCAGACATGGCCGCATCCACCACGGCCAGCACAACAGCATCCGGGAGCGCCGCCGCAACCGTCCCCCTGCCCACCCTGCACCGCGGCACGCACGCCCGCATTATCGCCGTATCCGCCTCCCGCGGTGAGGCGCTCGCCCGCCGCCTGGCCGACCTCGGCTTGGAGCCCGGCCGCGAGATCGAGGTGGGTCGCTGCGCCCCGCTGGGCGACCCGACCGTCTACCACGTTGCCGACTACGAGATCAGCCTGCGCCGCCGTGACGCCGCACTGGTGTCTGTGGAGGTCCTGGCACCCGCCGCACCAGCACCCGCCGCCTCGAAGGCGGACACCCCGGAGACCACCGTATGAGCGCCTCCGTTAACGCCGAGACCGCCGCGAGCGAGACACACATGCCACCCCATCACGACTCCTCCTGCCACGGCGTCCGCGCCCATGGCTCCGGCCCCGTTGACGCCGACGCCGCGGTCCGCATCGCCCTGGCGGGCGCCCCCAACGCGGGCAAGACCTCCATCTACAACACGCTGACCGGCCTGCGCGCCAAGACCGGCAACTACCCGGGCGTCACCGTCTCCCGCTCCCTGGGCACCTGCGTGCTCTCCGCCGCCGACACCGGTGACGGGTCCGTCACGCTCGCCCTGGAGGACCTACCGGGCGCCTACTCGCTGGAGCCCATCAGTCCCGACGAGCAGGTCGTCCATGACGTGCTGACCGGCCATTACGCCGGCGTGGAGCCGCCCGACGCGCTGCTGGTGGTCGTCGACGCCACCACCCTGTCCCGCTCCTTGGGGTTCGTCGCCCAGGCGCTCGCCCTCGGTCTGCCCACCGCCCTGGCCGTCACCATGACCGACGAGCTGACTCGCCGCGGCGGGAGGCTCGACGTCGAGGCCCTGGGCGCGGCCCTCGGCGTGCCCGCGGTGCGGGTCATCGGCAACCGCACCACCGGCATCCCACAGCTGCGCCGCACGCTCGCCTCCTGGCATGCCTGGTCGCGGGCGCCGATCGCGCCACCGACCAGCGGACCGGAACGGGCCTCGTGGGTGGCCTCGATCCTCGCCGCCGCCGACTACGCCGCCCCGACACAAGACTCACGCACCGCCGCCGTCGACCGGGTACTGCTGCACCCCGTGTGGGGCACGCTCGTGTTCTTCGCGGTCATGTTCGTGTTCTTCCAGTCGATCTTCACCTGGGCCGCCCCCTTCCAGGACGCCATCGAGGCGGGTTTCGACGCGCTGGGGGAGGCGGTCCACACCTGGCTGGACGGTCCTGCCCCACTGCTGGCGGGACTACTGGCCGACGGCGTCGTCGGCGGAGTGGGCAGCGTGTTGACGTTCCTGCCGCAGATCGCCATCATGTTCCTGCTCATCGCGCTCATGGAGGGTGTGGGCTACATGTCCCGCGCCGCCTTCCTCATGGACCGGGTCATGAGCCGGGCCGGGTTGGAGGGCCGCGCCTTCGTGGCACTGCTGTCCTCCCTGGCCTGCGCCATCCCCGGGGTCATGGCCACCCGCACCCTGCCCAGCGCCAAGGACCGCCTGGCCACCATGCTGGCCGCGCCGCTCATGACCTGCTCGGCGCGCCTGCCCGTCTACATCATCATGATCTCCCTGCTGGTCGGGCCCGAGCAGCGCATCGGCCCCTTCGGCGCCGCGGGCACGATCATGTTCGGGCTGTACCTGGCCGGTGCGGTCGCGGCCATGCTGGCCGCCTGGCTGGTCAAGCGTCTGACCGACCGCGGCGGTGTGCTGCTGCCCTTCTACATGGAGATGCCGCCCTACCGGCTGCCGCGCGCCCGCACGGTGGTCATGATGGTGTGGGATGCCTGCAAGGGGTTCCTCAAGAAGGCGGGCACGATCATCCTGGCGGCCACCGTGGTGGTATGGGTGCTACTCAACGTCCCGTCCCGCTCCGAGGCTGATTTCTCCGCCCACTGCACCGCCGACGCCGAGTGCGCGGCCATCGCCTCCGCCGTGGCCGACCCCGACTCCTCCACGGTGCTGGACGACGATGGCGCCACCGTCACCGACCCCGCCGAGTTGGAGACGCTGCTGGACGCCCAGCGCACCAGCTACACCATGGACTCCTCGCTGGCCGCCTCCATCGGCAAGGCGATCCAGCCCATCTTCGAGCCGCTTGGCTTCGACTGGCGCCTCAACGTCGCCGTCATGTCCTCCCTGGTCGCCCGCGAGACCGCGGTGGCCACCCTGGGACAGATCGCCGCCGCGGGCGACCCCGAGAATCCCTCGGCACAGCTGGCGGCGATGACCTATGCGGAGGACACCCTGGTGGCCCGTGCCGGTGAACCGCTGTTCAACCCGGCCACCATTGCGGCCGTGCTGGCCTTCTTCGTCTTCGCCATGCAGTGCATGGCCACCGCCGGGGCGATCCGCCGCGAGACCGGCACCTGGAAGTGGTCGGCGATCGCCTACGGCTACCTGTTCGTCCTCGCCTGGGTGGCCGGGGCGGTCGCCCACGCCGTCGTCGCCGCCCTGGTCTGACCGCACCCCCTCACCGAGACCGGCACTAATAACATGCCGAAACCGGCACTTGTAACGCACCGAAACCACCACATATGACGTCAC
>NZ_JAWDJJ010000020.1:0-5229 GCF_032465695.1 Actinomyces sp. MRS3W | reverse complement strand
GGGTGACGGCGGTCGCCACGCCCCTGCACCGCGGGCGGCGCACCGCCGTCTACCGAGTTGAGGTGAGCGATGAGGACGGGCGCATGGTCGCGCACGGCACACTGCGCAGCTTGTACGTCGACGTCGACGGGGGGGCGGCAGGCTGACCGGCGCGAGGGCCCGTTCAGGACTCTTTCTTGGCGCCGCCCACCTGTTCGATGACGGCGTCGGCGACCTCACGCATGGTCAGGCGGCGGTTCATCGACGTCTTCTGCAGCCAGCGGAAGGCCTCGGGCTCGCTCAGCCCCATGCGCTCCATGAGCAGGCCCTTGGCGCGGTCCACGCGCTTGCGGGTCTCGAACCGCTCCTGGAGGTCGGAGATCTCGGACTCCAGGGAGCGGATCTCCTCGTGACGGGACATGGCGATCTCGATCGCCGGAATCAGCTCCGCCGGGGTGAAGGGCTTGACCACATAGGCCATGGCACCGGCCGCACCGGCGCGTTCGACCAGCTCGGTCTGGGAGAAGGCCGTCAGCATGACGACCGCGCAGCCGTGGGCGTCGATGATGCGTTCGGCAGCGGTGATGCCGTCGAGGACGGGCATCTTGACGTCCATGACGCACAGGTCGGGCTCGTGCTCATCGGCAAGACGAATGGCCTCCTCGCCATTGGCTGCCTCGGCGACGACCTCATAGCCGGCGTCGGTCAGGGTCTCGACAATGTCCAGACGGATGAGGGTTTCATCCTCGGCGACAAGGACTCTGCGGGTTCGGGAAGAATCGGACTCGTTGCTCACGCCGCGATTCTAGTATGCTCTGGGACGTTGCGAAGCCCGCTTCCCACCGAGCGCGTCGCCGAGCACGCCTCCGTAGCCCAATTGGCAGAGGCATCCGACTCAAAATCGGAGTGTTGTGGGTTCGAGTCCCACCGGAGGTACGAAGAACGCAGATTCGCCCGGAACCGCAACGAAAGCGGTTCCGGGCGATGTGTCTGTTCCGGCTACTGCCTGAGCCTTTGCTAGGGCTCACGCCCGGTAGTCGGTGGTCTCCCCCACGGTGTGAACGCGGATGGAGTTGGTGGAGCCGGGCGTGCCCGGGGGCATGCCGGCAACGATGATGACCTCATCGCCCGGCTTGGCCAGATGCTTGGACTGAAGCAACTCGTTGACCTGGGCGACCATGTCATCGGTGTGCTTGACCTCGGGCACCTCGTAGGTCTGCACGCCCCAGGAGACGGACAGCTGGTTGCGGGTGGAGTGCAGCGGCGTGAACGCCAGCAGCGGGATTGTGGAGCGCAGACGGGACAGGCGGCGGGCGGTGTCCCCGGACTGGGTGAAGGTGACCAGGTAGGTGGCGTCGAGCTGCTCGCCCATATCGGCCGCCGCCCGGGTAATCGCGCCGCCGCGGGTCTGCGGGTAGGAGCCCAGCGGGGCGATGCGCTCCCCGCCATTCTCCTCAACATTCTCAATAATGTTGGCCATGGTGCGCACCGCCTCGATCGGGTAGGCGCCCACCGAGGTTTCGCCGGAGAGCATGACCGCGTCCGCGCCGTCGAGGATGGCGTTGGCGCAGTCGGAGGCCTCGGCGCGGGTGGGGCGCGGGTTCTGGATCATCGACTCCAGCACCTGGGTGGCGACGATGACCGGCTTGGCCTGGCGGCGGGCAAGTTCGATCGCGCGCTTCTGGACCAGCGGCACCGCCTCCAGGGGCATCTCCACCCCGAGGTCGCCGCGGGCCACCATAATGCCGTCGAAGGCGGAGACGATGTCCAGCAGGTTCTCCACCGCCTGGGGCTTCTCGATCTTGGCGATGACCGGGATGCGCACCCCCACCTCATCCATGATCTCGTGGACGTCCTTGATGTCCTCGGCGTTGCGGACGAAGGACAGGGCGATGAGGTCGGCACCGATCTTGAGTGCCCAGCGCAGATCCTCACGGTCCTTCTCACTCAGCGCGGGCACGGACACGGCCACACCCGGCAGGTTGATGCCCTTGTGGTTGGAGACATAGCCGGGCACCTCGACGCGCGTGACGACGTCCGTGTCGGTGACCGCGGTGACGCGAACAGCCACGTTGCCGTCGTCGATGAGGAGGCGGTCCCCGGGACGGCAGTCGCCGGGCAGGCCCTTGAAGGTGGTGGAGACGCGCTTGACGGTTCCCAGGACATCGTCGGTGGTGATGGTGAACTCGTCACCCTTGTTGAGCATGACCTTTTGGTCGTCGACGAAGTTACCCAGGCGGATCTTGGGTCCCTGCAGGTCAACGAGGATGGCCACGGCGCGACCGGAGGCCTCGGCTGCGGCCCGAACCCGGGCGATGACCTCCTCCTGGTCCTCGGCGCGGCCGTGGGAACGGTTGATGCGGCACACATTCATACCGGCGTCTACAAGCGCCTGCACCTGCTCGGGAGAGTCGGTGGCGGGCCCCAGGGTGCATACGATCTTCGCTCTGCGCATGGGACAAGCCTAAATGACTCCGGGCCCCGGGGACGAGTAGCCGACGCAGTCGCCGCCGGGTTGGGACCGTCGTCACCGCTGTTCGCGGGTGATCTCATCGTGCAGGGGACGGCGCGAGATAATAATGAAGCTGACCAGCCCCGCCAGGAAAATGATGATCGAGGTCCACACGTTCAGCCGCAGCCCCGCAATGAGTTGCGCGTCGTCAATGCGCAGGCACTCGATCCATGCCCGGCCGGCCGTGTACACCATGAGGTAGGCGCACAGCAGCCGTCCGCCCACGGCGCCGTCACGCCGCCGGAGCCACCGCTCCAGCCAGATGAGGAAGGCGGCGCCGGCCAGGTTCCACAGGGCCTCGTACAGGAACGTCGGGTGAAACAGGGTGCCGGAGGCGTAGCCGGCCGGCAGGTGCGCGTCGTCGATCTCCAATCCCCACGGCAGCGTGGTGGGAGCGCCGAAGAGCTCCTGGTTGAACCAGTTGCCCAGGCGGCCGATGGCTTGAGCCACCAGCAGCGCCGGGGCGACGGCGTCGGCGAAGGGAGCCCAGCGCAGCCCGCGATGACGCAGCAGCCAGGCGGCGGCGAGCGCTCCGAAGAAGATGCCGCCCCACACGCCCAGTCCGCCGCGCCATATCTGCGGGATGAGCGCGAGATTGCCGTGCGCACCGAAGTAGGCGTCCGGTGAGGTGATGACGTGGTAGATCCGGGCGCCGACGATGCCCACAGGCACGGCCAGCAGGGCCACGTCGAGCACCTGATCCGCCTGCCCCCCGGCAGCGCGGTAACGGCGATCCGTCCACCAGACGGCGACGAAAACGCCGGCAAGTATGCACAGGGCATAGGCGCGTAGGGGGAACGGGCCGACGTGCCACACCCCCCGGGAGGGACTGGGCAGGGAGGCCGCCAGCAATGCGGCGTGGTTGAGGGACGTCATAGGCACTTACAGCATCTCTCGGTGGGTGGCGGGAAGCAGCGCCGGGTGGCTGCCCGCAGCGACCAGCTCGGCGACGAATTGTTGGGGGTCGGCGGAACGGATGACGGCCTCACCGACGAGGACGACGTCGGCTCCCGCACGGGCATAGCTCATGACGTCATGGGGACCGCGCACCCCGCCGGTGGCAATGCGGGTGACGGAGGCGGGCAGCACGCGGGCCACCCGTTCGAAGCGGGAGCGGTCGACCGACCGGGTTTCCGGGTCGCGGGCGTCGACGGCGAGGAAGCGCGCTCCGGATTCAACCGCTGTCACGGCCTCCTGCCGTGAGTGCGCCTCCACCACCGCCACCATTCCCAGGGAATGCGTGCGCTCGATGAGTGACTCCAGGACAAGCGGCTCCAGGCGGGCGTCCAGCATGAGCAAATCGGCGCCGTGTGCGCGGGCCTCATGCACCTGGTAGGGGGTGACGACGACGTCGTTGACGAGGACCGGCACGTCGACCGCCGCGCGCACCGCATCCAGGTCGGCGAGTCGACCATGGGAGCGGAGCGGCTCGGTGACCACCGACACGCAGGCGGCCCCGCCGGCGGCATAGAAACCCGCCAGGACGGCCGCATCCCCCACCCCGGATAAGTCGGCGAAGGTGGCGGTGGCGCGTTTGACCTCGGCGATCACCGATACGGCGCGTCCCTCACCGCGCAGCGCGGCTACGGCGTCGCGGCAGGCCGGGGCGGCGCGCACCGCCTCTTTGAGTGCGTCCAGGGGGACGCGCTGTTCACGGGCGGCAACACATGCGCGGGCCGCAGCGGCGAGCTCGGCAAAGGTGTTCACGGGATGGCACCTCCTCGCATTCGCCGGGGCATCGGTCATGTCCCGTCCTGACGTCGTCGTCGTGACGGCTGTGCTGATTGCGTCTCATGGTTCCCGGCCAAGGGGCACTAAGGCAAATCCGGTTCACTTATGGGACGCTCCCCCACCCTCGCCCCCAGGTCTCCACCGGCGAGGAAGCAGGTGCGCGTACCGGTGTGGCAGGCCGCGCCGACCTGGTCGACCTCGATGAGGAGGGCGTCGCCGTCGCAGTCCAGGGACACGGCCTTGACGTACTGGTAGTGACCGGAGGTGTCGCCCTTGCGCCAATACTCCTGGCGGGAGCGCGACCAGTAGGTCACCCGACCCTCGGTCAGGGTGCGGCGCAGCGCCTCATCATTCATCCAGCCGAGCATGAGCACCTCACGGGTGTCGTACTGCTGGACGACGGCGGCCACGAGTCCATTCGCGTCGCGCTTGAGGCGGGCGGCCAGCTCGGCCGGCAAAGTGGCGGTCTTGCGGCCCTCGGGGTCGTGGGAGGGACGGCCGGTAGCGGCGGTTGCGTCAGTCACAGACGCTATTGTCCCATCCCCGCGGGGCCGTTAGCGCACCGGGTGGCCCGCGGCCCGGAGTGCGTCCTTCGCCTGCTGCACCGTCATGGTGCCGTAGTGGAAGACGCTGGCGGCCAGGACCGCGTCGGCTCCGTGGTCGGCGGCGGCGGCGAAGTCCTCCGGGCGGCCGGCGCCCCCGGAGGCAATGAGCGGAATATGCACCTGGCGGCGCACGGCGTCGAGCATCTCCAGGTCGAATCCGCCGGTGACGCCGTCGGCGTCCATGGAGTTGAGCAGGATCTCCCCCGCGCCCAGCGCGGCAGCACGCGCGGCCCAGTCCACGGCGTCAATCCCGGTTGAGCGGGTGCCGCCGTGGGTGGTGACCTCGTAGCCGGAGGGGGTGGACACGCCCTGGGGGCAGCGGCGGGCATCGACCGAGAGGACGACCACCTGGTTGCCGAAGCGGCGGGCGACCTCGGCCAGCTGCTCGGGACGGTTGATGGC
>NZ_JAWDJJ010000019.1:0-6873 GCF_032465695.1 Actinomyces sp. MRS3W | reverse complement strand
GCCCCCGGCCGCGCCGCCGAACATGCGCAGCAGGTCCTCGAGGTCCTCCTGGGAGGCCCCGCCGGAGGTGGAGTAGCGCACGTTCGGGCCGCCGCCGCCGAACATCGAGGAGAAGATGTCCTCGAATCCGGCGCCGGCTCCGCCCGAGCCGGAGGTGAAGCGCGCCCCACCGCCCGCCATGGAGCGGATGGCGTCGTACTGCTGGCGCTCCTTGGGATCCGACAGTACGGCGTAGGCCTCGCCGATCTCCTTGAACTTCTCCGCCGCAGCGGTGTCACCCGGGTTGCGGTCGGGGTGGTACTTCTTGGCGAGAGCGCGATAGGCCTTCTTGATGGCGGCGGAGTCGGCGTCCTTGGCGACGCCGAGGACCGCATAGAAGTCCTTGGTCATCCAGTCCTGACTGGCCATGGCTCACCGCCTCCTTTCTGTTCCTCTTGCGATCAGGCGGGGTTCGCCACCTGGACGCGGGCCGCGCGCACCACGCGCTCCCCCAGCTTGTAGCCGGGCTGAAGCACGAGCGCGATACTCGGCTCCGTCACCTCCGCGGACTCGGTGGCCATAAGCGCCTCGTGCAGGGTGGGATCGAAGACCTCCCCCACCTCGCCGAAACGGACCAGGCCGAACTTGTCGGCGAGGATCTGCTCCAGCTTTCCGGCCGTGGTAGCGAAGGTGCCGGTGAGGTCGCCGTGCTGGCGGGCCAGCTCGATCTCGTCCAGCACCGGAATGAGGGTCTCGACGACGCTCGCCTGACCCGCCTCACGGTGCCCGGCCGCGTTCTCACGCGAGCGCCGCACGAAGCCCTGGTACTCCTGCTGCAGGTTGTACAGGTCCGCCCGGGCGCGGGCGAGGTCGTCGGCGGCCTGGGCGGCCTGCGCCCGGGCCTGCTCCAGCTCGGAAGGCGCCTCGTCCTTGGCGGAGGCGTCCGCGGAGGACGTCGCGGCGTCGGCCGCCTGCGCGGCGTCGGCCGGGCCGGAGCCCAGGTCGACGCCGTCGAAGGCGGATTCAATCTCATCGGCGAGGGCCGAATCGATCTGGCCGTCACCCGAGGTCGAGCCCGCAGCCGGGCTCCCAGCCGCGCCGCCCTGCGGGCTCGTCCCAGAGCCCTGCTCGGCGTCCGGCTCGGAACCCTCGTTCGGGGTCATGTCCGGATCGGTGCTCACTTGGCGTCCTCGTCGTCGATGATCTCGGCGTCCACGACGTCGTCGTCCTCAGCGGCGCCCTGGCTCTGGGCGGAGGAGGAAGCGGCGTCGCCGGCCGCCTGGGCGGCCTGCTCGGAGGCGTACAGGGCCTCGCCGATCTTCTGCGAGACGCTGTTGAGCTTCTCCTGGGCGGCCTTGACGGGCTCGATGTCGGTGCCCTCCAGGGCCTTCTTGAGCTCGTCGACGGCGGCGGACACCTCGGAGCTGACATCCTCGGGAAGCTTGTCCTTGTTCTCCTTGAGGAGTTTGTCGATGGAGTAGGCCTGCTGCTCCGCCATGTTGCGGGTCTCGGCCTCCTCACGGCGCTTCTTGTCCTCCTCGGCGTGGGCCTCGGCCTCCTTGACCATCCGGTCAATGTCCTCCTTGGGCAGGGCGGAGCCGCCGGAGATGGTCATCGACTGCTCCTTGCCGGTGCCGCGGTCCTTGGCGGACACGTGCACGATGCCATTGGCGTCGATGTCGAAGGAGACCTCGATCTGCGGGATGCCACGGGGGGCCGGGGCAATGCCGGTCAGCTCGAAGGTGCCCAGCGGCTTGTTGTCGCGGGCGAACTCGCGCTCACCCTGGTAGACCTGGATGAGCACCGACGGCTGGTTGTCCTCGGCGGTGGAGAAAACTTCGGAACGCTGGGTCGGGATGGCCGTGTTGCGCTCGATGAGCTTGGTCATGACCCCACCCTTGGTCTCGATGCCGAGGCTGAGGGGGGTGACGTCGATGAGCAG
The DNA here is from genome assembly GCF_032465695.1 of Actinomyces sp. MRS3W. Lineage (NCBI taxonomy): Bacteria > Bacillati > Actinomycetota > Actinomycetes > Actinomycetales > Actinomycetaceae > Actinomyces > Actinomyces sp. MRS3W. The sequence continues at coordinate 4,952 of NZ_JAWDJJ010000019.1, read as the reverse complement.
CACGTCCTTGCGGTCACCCTGGATGACGCCGGCCTGCAGGGAGGCGCCGACGGCGACGACCTCATCGGGGTTGACGCCCTTGTTGGGCTCCTTGCCACCGGTCAGCTCGCGCACCACCTCGGTGACGGCGGGCATGCGGGTGGAGCCACCGACCAGGACCACGTGGTCGATCTCGGACAGGGAGACGCCGGCGTCCTTAATGACGTTGTGGAAGGGCACCTTGGTGCGCTCAAGCAGGTCGGCGGTCATTTCCTCGAAGTGGGAGCGGGTGAGGCGCTCGTCGAGGTGGATCGGGCCGGCTTCGCTCATGGACAGGTACTGCAGGTTGATGTCGGTGCTCATCGCGCTGGAGAGCTCCTTCTTGGCCTGCTCGGAGGCGTCCTTGAGCCGCTGCATGGCGATCTTGTCCTTGGACAGGTCCACGCCGGAGGAGTCCTTGACCTGCTTGACGAGCCAGTCGACGATGCGGGCATCCCAGTCGTCGCCGCCCAGGCGGTTGTCGCCGTTGGTGGCGCGCACCTGGATGGTGGAGAAGCCGTCGTCGTCCTTGCCGACCTCCAGCAGGGAGACGTCGAAGGTGCCGCCACCCAGGTCGAAGACGAGGATGAGCTCGTCCTCCTTGCCCTTGTCCAGACCGTAGGCGAGGGCCGCGGCGGTCGGCTCGTTGACGATGCGGTCCACGGTCAGCCCCGCAATGGTGCCGGCCTCCTTGGTGGCCTGACGCTCGGCGTCGTTGAAGTAGGCGGGGACGGTGATGACGGCGTTGGTGACGCTCTCACCGAGGTAGGCCTCGGCGTCGGCCTTGAGCTTGGCCAGAATGCGGGCACTGATCTCCTGGGCGGTGTACTTCTTGTCATCAATGGTGACGGACCAGTCAGTGCCCATGTGGCGCTTAACGGAGGAGATGGTGCGCTCGACGTTGGTGACCGCCTGGCGCTTGGCGACCTCACCGACCAGCACTTCGCCGGACTTGGAGAAGGCAACAACGGACGGCGTGGTGCGTCCGCCTTCTGCGTTCGGGATGATGGTGGGCTCGCCGCCCTCGAGGACGGCGATGGCGGAGTTGGTGGTTCCGAGGTCGATACCGACGGCACGTGCCATGGGTGCTCCTTGATGTCTCGTAGTGTTGAAGTTGAGCGGTATGCACTCAAGGATCATGGTTGAGCGGAGGCTTGTCAACTCCACACGCCACAACCTTGAGTCTGATGGGCTCAACCTTGCGCGCCGCGGTTCTATTCCAGCTTCCGCGCATGCGATCCGGCTTAATCCCCGAACCCGGACATTGGCTTGACGCCGACTCCCAGTTCGCCGAGCACGCGGGCAAGTCGCCGAGAACGCCTGGAAGCCGTCGAGCATGCCCGCCTGGGGCGCGTGTTCGCGGGCTTTCCAGCGTCGCCGAGGGCTAACCCGCGTACTCGACAATCCGATCCCTCACCCCAGAGCGACTCCCCCACTCCTACAGGACGATTCCAACCCGGCAACATCGCCAAAACTCCCAGCCGGGCCAGCATCCCGCTATGGGATGCTAATTGGGATGCACGTTGGTAGACTGGCGACATGAGCACGCAGATCACGGTGCGCCTTCCCGACGAGGTCGTCGCATTTCTCGATGACGCCGTCGCCGCGGGCGAGGAATCGAGCCGAGCGGCGCTCGTCACCAGGGCGTTGCAACAAGAGATGCGCCGCTGGGCCGCGCTCCGCGATGCCGAGATCATTCGCAGCCAAGGCGCCGAGGATGATCTGGACGACCTGGTCGCCTGGACCGCCCGCAACGCCGAGCTCGACGACTGACCCGGGACCGACTCCGTGAAGGAGATTCGGCTGGCGCGGCTCGACAAAACCCGCCCCGTCGTTGTGCTGACGCGCGAGGCGACGCGCGCGGCCATGACCAAGGTGACGGTCGCACCAATCACTTCCACGATCAAGGGCCTGTCCAGCGAAGTGCCAGTGGGGCCCGCACAGGGACTCGACCACACCAGCGCAATCTCGCTCGACAACATCCTCACCATCCCCACGGCGTCGCTCGGACGCCTCATCGGCTACCTGAACCGGGAGCAGGAGCGCGCACTCGCCCGCGCTATGGTGCTCGCCTTCGACCTGGACCTGCCGCTGCCCACCGACCAGTGAACACGCGGCTATCTCCAGGCCGGGCTCACTGCCGAGATACCGTAGGCCGCAAGATCACCCAGCCGCCGATTAAGCCTCTCGCCGTCAAGGGACAACCATGCCGAGCAACAAGATGATCAGCGACTTCTCGGGCAAGCCGAAGACCGATTCCTTCTATCAGACGATCGACGATGACGTCATGAGCCTGGGCGAGATCAGGAGAGTTCCGTTCACAGGTCAGCCCCAATCGATGGAACCACCACGTTGAGGTCAAGTCGCTGCAGACGGCGAAGAGCCAGTGGCTGCGCGCCTTGATCACCAAGGGCTTCGAGTTCTCCACCCGGTACCCCGGTAATCACTGAGAACGGGCCTCCTCCGTCCCTCCACGAGTACGCGGGCACGCCGAGCCCGCCAATAGGCATGGCACAGTGGTACAAAAGTCTGTCAAACGATTGCGTGACGCCCAACCCCTTCGGGCCTTAGGCTGACAAACAGCGCCGGTATCAGTCCCGATTCGTCCGGCACATCTCAATGAGGAGACCCCGTGACCCAACCACCAGTGTCAGCTCAATCCTCTTCCAATCAACGCGCCACCCAGGAGGAGATCGACGCCTTCTTCGCCCCACCCACCAAGGAGGTAGGGCCGTTCTTCATCGCCTCCTACGTCCTGGCGCAGCTCTTCTTCTTCGTTGCCCTCATGGGGCCCGCGGTCGTGTCCATTCAGACCAAGGCCATGGCCATGTTCCCGAAGGACTCCGCCGCTCAGGCCGATGCCGTATCGGTCATTGCCGGACTGGGCGCCCTGGGCGCGGTCTTCGCCAACGTCATCTTCGGACAGATCTCCGACCGCACCATGTGGCGTTGGGGCCGACGCCGCCCCTGGCTCGTCATCGGCATTCTCGGCATGACAGTCGGCTTGGCGATCATGGGCCTGACCAACACCGTTCCCGCTGTCGCGGCCGGCTGGCTCATCGCCCAGATCGGCGCCAACGCGGCCCTGGCACCCTTCGTCGCGGTGCTGTCCGACCAGGTGCCGGAGTTCCAGCGCGCCCGCATCAGCTCCATGATCTCCATCGCCCAGAATCTGGCCATTCTCATTGCCACCTACCTGTCGAACGGGCTGCGACACAACCTTGAAGTCCTCTATATCGCCCCCGCGATTCCGGCGATCCTCTTCATGGTGTGGTTCGCCTTCGTCCTGCCGGACAAGCAGCTGCCGGTTACGCCGCCGAAACTCAACCTCGTCGGACTGCTCAAAACCTTCTGGGTCAACCCGATCAAGTACCCGGATTACGGGCTCGCTTGGGCCGGACGCTTCCTCATCACGCTGGCCAGCTTCTCCTTCACCACCTACCGCCTCATGTATCTGGTCCACCGAGTCAGCCTGACCGAAGACCAGGCACACGACGTCATGGCGACTTCCGTGCTCATTTACACCGTCACGCTCATGACCGCGAGCTTTATTGGCGGGCAGCTCTCCGACCGCCTCCACCGCCGCAAGATCTTCGTCATCCTTGCCTCCATCCTCTTCGGCATCGGCACGGCGATGCTGGCACACACCACCACGGTCTCGGGGTTCTACATGGTGGAAGCCGTCATGGGCCTGGCCTACGGCATTTACATCTCGGTTGACCTCGCCCTCGTCGTCGACGTGCTGCCCAACCCGGACAACGCCGGCAAGGAGCTGGGCGTATTCAATATCGCCAACGCCCTGCCCCAGTCGCTGGCCCCGTTCATGGCGCCCTTCTTCCTCGGCATCGGCTCGGTGGAGAAGATGAACTACCCGGCACTGTGCTACTTCGCCGGTATCTGCGCCGTCCTCGGCGGCATCGCCACCATCTTCATCAAGAAGGTGAGGTAGCAAGGCCCCCGGGACGGACGGACACAGCTCCCCCATAGACATCGCTGGTACCTTGGCGACGCGGTCTCACAGCCGCGTGCGCCCACCAGCGACACCTGTCAGAAGGAGCCTCGTGCCCGTCCGTCCCGACGTCTTACCCAGCGCCTCATCTCGCACGGCCCGCCTGCGCCGTCGGGCCACGGGAATCGGCGCCGGGCTCATCTGCGCGCTCGCCTTCGTCGTCTGGACCGTCCTCGCGCGCGCCGGGGTGACGGACCGACTCGACGCCGCCCTCACCGCGCTCGCAATACCGCCCCGCTCGGCGCGGGGCCAAATGCTCGAGGCCCTCTCCCTGCTCACCCACCCACTGCTCATCTACGCGGCGATCGCCGTCGCCGCGGTCGTCACCTTCCAGCAGCGCATGCGGCGTCTGTCCCTCACTCTGGCCACCTCGTTGCTCGGCCTGCCGCTGCGGGTGCTCATCGCCACCTGGATCGACCACGCCCGCCCCTCCTCCGCCTTCGCCGACTCGCTGTCCTACCGCGGCTTCGCCTACCCGGCCGGTCACGCCGTCGCCATGACCGTGGCGGCCTGGGTGCTCGTCACCCTGACCCGGGCCCGACGCCGCCGCACCTCCCAGGTGCACCTGTGGCGGCTGGTGGGCATCCTCGCCGTCGCCGTCACCTGCGTGGGCCAGTGGGCCATGGGCCTACAGTCGGTTTCCGACCTCGTCGGCGGCGTCCTGCTGGGCGCAGCCATCGCCACCTTCTCCCTGAGCGTAGGCGGCACCGAGGAGATCCTCGCCTCCTGGGCGCATATCGGCCTGCCGCGCACCACGCTCGACAAGCGCGCCGCCATCGTCTACAACCCCACCAAGTTCGATGACCTGTCCCTGCTGCGTCGGCGGGTGGAATCCGAGGTCCTGGCCGCTGGCTGGCAGCCCACCCTCTGGCTGGAGACCACGCCCGACGACGCCGGCCACGAGCAGACCCGCAGGGCCGTGGCC
>NZ_JAWDJJ010000018.1:0-4461 GCF_032465695.1 Actinomyces sp. MRS3W | reverse complement strand
GTGGTGGAGGTGGTGTGCCGCGACGACGGCGTCGGCGTGGATCCGACGGTGACCCGCCGCTCGGGCACGGCCAATATGGCCGAACGGGCCCGGCGTCATGGCGGCAGCTTCGTCATCGGCCCGCGCGCCCGCTCCGACGGCGAACGACGGGGCACCTGCTTCACCTGGCGGGTGCCGCTGGGCCCCCTGACGAGCGTGCCGCCGCGGGTGGCCAGGTAGCCCGCTGGCGCGCGAGGCGCGACCGGAATTCGCCGCCGCGACGGTTCGGCACCCTAGATGGTTGATTCCAAGGGCGTAGGGCGGTGTGCGTGGGTGCGGCGCAGGCCAGAGTGAGCCGACCCGTAGCGTGGTGTTGCCGAAACCGGCACTTATAACGCACCGAAACCGGCACTTGTAACATGCCGAGACCGGCACTAATGACGTACCGAAACCGGCACTTGTGACGTGCCGTGACCGGTCGGTGTGGTTGGTGGCCAGTGCGTGTCGGTGTCGGAGCGCTGGGTTCGGGTCGTCCTGGCGCGGCCCTCGCCCCAACCGGACGCGCCCGGCCGGGCACCAGCGGCCGGGATGTCGACAGCTGGGCTGTCCGTCTTGGGGTTGAGTACCGCGCGCTGACGCAGGACTCCTGGCCTGCCCTGGTCGTGTTCGAGCCCCACCGGTGAGAGCACACCCGGGGCAGCGCGCCCGACGCAAGCCCCAGGGGGCCAGGGACGGTCGCCGCACCGCATCAAGAACGCCGACGCTTGGCACCCTCATGCACAGCCGATGCCCCTGGGGCGCCGCGGACGCGTCGAGCCACGACCGCCCCGGCCTCGTCACATCGACCGGATTGGGCACGTTACAAGTGCCGGTCTCGGCACGTCATTAGTGCCGGTTTCGGTGCGTTATAAGTGCCGGTTTCGGTGAAAAGAGGGGCGCGAACACCGCGACGGGCGGCCAGGTAGTCCGCTGCCGCGACGGCTCGGTGGAATCGTCGGCTCGGCTCAGTTGCGGCGCCAGCCGGAGGCGCGCTGGCCGGCCACCCAGGCGGCGACCTGGGTGCGCCGCTGTAACCCCATCTTGGCCAGCAGCGAGGTGATGTGGTTCTTCACGGTCTTCTCCGCCACTCCGAGCCGTTCGCCGATCTCCCGGTTGGACAGCCCGTCACCGATGAGCTCGAGGACCTTGCGCTCGGCGTTGGTCAGATCGGCGGTGGGGTCATCGTGGTCGGCGCGGCGGCGCGTAACCGTGCGCTCATCGAGCAGCACGCGCCCGGAGGCAACCGCGCGGACGACGTCGCTGATCTCGGCGCCGTGCACCGTCTTGAGCAGGTAGGCACGGGCGCCGGCTTCAAGGGACTCGGCGAGGGCCTCGTCGTCGTCGAAGGAGGTCAGCACGATCGGCAGGGCCTCGGGGACGGCCTCGCGCAGCGCGTGCATGAGTTCGATGCCGGTGCCGTCGGGCAGCTGCAGGTCGACGAGCACGACGTCGGGCCGCATGAGTTCAGCACGACGGATGGCCTCCGCCTTGGAGCCGGCCTCGGCGACGACGTCGAGCCCGCTGGCGCGGTCGATAATCTCTGCGATACCACGGCGTACGATCTCGTGATCGTCCACGATCATGACGCGGACGGCCTCGGGCGCGGAAGCACTCTGCATAGACCGGACATTACCAGCAGCGGGGACCTACGTCACATACCGCCGGTAAGCCACCACGGTCCACGTGACAGCCGTTGTCACAACGTGACTCCGCCGGAGTGCGCGCGGGTGCCCCGGGGCCGGCGGTTGCCGACGCTCACCCGCCCCGGCAACCGATCGCGCCGACCCTCTGGACCGGTCGGCCGGATGGCTACGCCCGCCGGTTGCGCGGACGAGTGTGGCAGCGGGGGCAGAACACGTGGCTGCGGCCGCCAATCGTCTCGGTACGCAGCGCAGTGCCGCAGCGCCGGCACGGCTGCCCCGCTCGGCCGTAGACGGCCAGGGAACGGGCGAAGAAGCCGGCGGCGCCGTCGGCATCCACGTACAGGGCGTCGAAACTGGTGCCCCCGGCGGCCAGAGCCCGTTCCATCACCTCGCCGGTGGCGTCCAGGAGCCGGGCCGCCACCCGCGGGCCGATCTGGTTTCCGCGGCGGCGCCCGTGCAGGCGGGCGGCCCACAGTCCCTCGTCGGCGTAGATATTGCCGACGCCGGAGACGAGGGTCTGGTCCATGAGTAGGGTCTTGATCGCCCGGCTGGAGCGCCGCAGCTTGGCGACGACGGCAACCCGGTCCAGATGCGGGTCGAGCAGGTCGCGGGCGATGTGAGTGACGGTAGCGGGGATGAGCGGTGCGGGGCTGCCCACGCCTCCGGGGGCGCCGTCCGCGGTGGGTACGAGTGCGCTGAGGTGCAGGCCCCCGAACATGCGCTGGTCAACCAGGTCGAGGGCGGCGCCGTCGGGCGCGTCGCCGGGTGCGGGGCGCAGGTGCAGGCGCACCCGCAGGTGCCGCGGCCGGGCGGAGGAGTCCGCGGGCGGCTGCGGGGCACGTGTGGCGGTCAGATCCGGGTGCGCGGCCTCAGGGTCGCCCAGGTACTCCCGGGCGTGCGCGGCACGGGCAGCCGCGTCGGCGGTGCGGGCCGCGGTGCCGTGCACGAGCAGTTGTCCGCTCATGCCCAGGTGCGCGACCAAGGCGTTGCCGTCGTCCAGTGGCAGCCACAGGAACTTGCCGCGGCGCACGGCGGCGGTGAAGGTGCGGCCGGCGAGTTGTTGCATGAAGGCCTCGGCCCCGCCCTCGTGCTGGCGCAGCACCCTGGCATCGAGGACCTCGATGCGGTCCACGACCCGGCCGGTCAGGTGGCGGGCCAGACCGGCGCGGACGGTTTCGACCTCGGGGAGCTCCGGCATGGTGCTCAGCCGCGCGGGTCGACGGCGCCGGGCGCCGGGGCAGAGGCGGCGGTGCGCGCCGCGCCCGCAGCCGGGCTCGGGGCGCCACCAGTGCTTGCGGCGAGGTCGGCGCGCAGGGCGTCGTTGACCCCGGGCAACACCAGTCCGCCGTCGCCGCGGGCGGCCAGGATGGTGGCGTAGGCGGCCTCGGCCGCGGCATGCTCGGCGATCTTCTTGGAGCTGCCGGACCCCTCGCCGCGCACCTCGCCGTCGACGATCGCCTGGGCGGTGAACACGCGTTGGTGGTCCGGGCCGGTGCTGGTCACCTCGTAGGTGGGATTGCCCAGGGAGTGCACGGCGGTGAGCTCCTGCAGGCTGGTCTTCCAGTCCAGGCCGGCGCCGCGCATGCCGGCATCGTCGAGGAAGCGGGCGACCAGCCGCTCGACGACGGCGCGCACCGGTTCCAGCCCGGTGGTGAGGTAGGTGGCGCCGATGAGTGCCTCCACAGTGTCGGACAGGATGGAGTCCTTGTCGCGGCCGCCGGACAGGGCCTCCCCTTTGCCGAGTTTGATGAACTCGCCGAGCCCCAGGTCGCGAGCGACGGCCGCCAGGGCCGGCTCGGAAACGGTGGCGGCCCGCATCTTGGCCAGCTGCCCCTCGGGCAGGTCCGGGTGGGCGCGGTACAGATTCTCGGTGACGATGATGCCGAGCACCGAGTCGCCGAGGAACTCCAGGCGCTCGTTGGTGGGCAGACCGTCGTGTTCGTGCGCCCAGGAACGATGGGTGAGGGCCAGGTCGAGCAGGTCGGTGTCGATGCGCTCACCCCAGCGGTACACGAGCACGTCGACGTCGTCACGCGCCGGTGGGACTGCGCGCTTGGCCTTGCGGCGGCCCGCCATCAGGGGCGCTCCTCGGCGTCGTTCGCGGAGCCGGATTCCGCCGCCCCAGCCGCCGAGTCTGCGGCGTCCTCCCCGTCCGCCGCTGAGTCGGCAAGCAGGTCGGCGAGCGCTGACCAGCGCGGGTCGAGCTGCTCGTGGTGGTGGTCGGGGGGCAGGTCGTCGAGCCGCTCCCCGCATTCGGAGCACAGCCCGGCGCAGTCCTCCCGGCACAGCGGCTGGAAGGGCAGGGTCAGCACCAGGGCGTCGCGCAGGGCGCGTTCCAGGTCGAGCGAGGTGCCGTCAACGGTGAACAGCGCGTCGGCCTCCTCATCTCCCTCATCGGCCTGGGCCGCGGCAGCCTCCGGGGTGAAGTAGAGCTCGTCGAAGGAGACGGTGACGTCGTCGTCGATGTCGCGCAGGCAGCGCACGCACTGGCCGTGGATGTGGACGTCGGCCCGTCCGCGGGCGAGGACGCCGTTGTCGAGGCTGGTCAGTTCGGCATCGACGACCATCGGGCTGCCCTCCGGGGCCCCGATCATCTCGGTGCCGAGGTCGGCCGGGGCGGGGGCTTCCACGTGAACCTGTTTGATCGCCCCGGTCTGCTGCGGGAGGTCGATGATGTCGACGACGAGTCCGGCCGTGGTGGCCATGGTGTTCCTCCTGGTGGGTGTGGGTGCGCCTGCCGCCGGTGGGCGGCGCGCCGCGAACGCGAATGTACCCGTAGGTGGGCGGGCCGGTACACGTG
>NZ_JAWDJJ010000017.1:0-13542 GCF_032465695.1 Actinomyces sp. MRS3W | reverse complement strand
GGGCTCGGTCAGCGAGCCGCGCGCCAGGAAGGCGCCCCGCCAGGCGGCCGCCGAGGCGTTGCGGCCCCCCTGGACCACGGCGACGGGCATGCCGCGCACCGGGCGGCCGTGGGCGTCCACGAGGCCCGTGAGGCGGGCCAGGTCCCGGCCCCGATCCGCCACGCGCAGCACATAGCGGCTGCCGCGGTGCAGGGAGCCGGCCTGGACGACCACCACCTCGGGGCTCATGCCGAACAGCTCCCGCAGATCGCGGTGAAGTCGGCGCACCGCGCCGCCGTGATCGAGTTCGGCCTCAACAACGATGCGGCCGGACACGAGGTGCAGGCCGCCGGCGAAACGAAGCATGGAGGCCACTTCGGCGCGCCTTTGGGCGGCGTTGTCGGTGGTCACGCGTGCGAGCTCGTCTTTGACGGTCACCGTCAGCGACATGTGGGGTGCTCCTGGTCTACTGGTGAAAGGTCTGGATATGTGGGGCGGCGTCAGGCGTCGCGCGGGGGCTTGGCGATATCCCCCACGACGCCGTCGAAGGCGTCCCGGAAGACGGCGGCCAGCCGCAACGGGTCATGGTGACACAGGGCGTCCCCGGTGCGCACCTGCCGCAGCACCAGCACCGCCCCCATGGATTCCGCCACCGCGCTGAGGTCGGCAACGTCCTCCACCACGCTGGGGTCGGCGATGACCACGTCCAGGCGCAGGTCGGGCGCGTATTCGGCCAGGACGCGGAGGTGATCGGCCAGGGTCATATTGTCGGTCTCGCCACTTTGCGCCGACAGGTTGAGGACTACGGCCTTGCGGGCGCGAGTGCTCACTAGCGCCCGGCGCATGGATGGCAGGATCAAGTGCGGCAGCACGGAGGTGTACCAGGACCCGGGTCCAAGAATGACCCAGTCGGCCGCGTCGATGGCGCGTATTGCCTCGGGGTGGGCGTCGGCGTCCTCGGGGACGACGCGGACGTTCTCCATGCGGCCGCGGGTGGTGGCCACCGCCACCTGCCCGCTCACGCGCTCGCGATGGCTACCGTCCACAATGTCGGCCTCGATCACCAACGGTGAGGCGGACATGGGAATAACCCGTCCGTGAATGCTCAGCAGTCTGCCCACCCAGTCGAGTCCCTCGACCTCGTCGCCCAGCAGTTGCCACAGGGCCAGGATGAGGAGATTGCCTAGGGCGTGGTTGTTGAGCTCCCCCTCCCCGGAGAAGCGGTGCTGGAGCACGTCGCGCCAGGTCAGGCCCCACTCGGTCTCGTCGGTGAGGGCGGCCAGCGCCATGCGCAGGTCGCCGGGCGGCAGGCAGTCGAACTCGCGGCGCAGCCGACCGGAGGAGCCGCCGTCGTCGGCAACCGTGACGACGGCGGTGAGCCGCTGGGTGACATGGCGCAGGGCCCTCAGGGTGGCGGATAAGCCGTGTCCGCCGCCGAGGGCGACGACGGCCGGACCCTCCTCCCCGCGTCGGCGCCAACCGGCGGAGTCGATGGTGGCGCGGGCCGGGTGCACCGCCGCGCTCTGCATGCCGCCAAGCCCGGATTCACTCATGGCCTCTCACTCCCTGCCCAGGTCCCGGTGCTGCACAGAAACCTTGAAGCCGGCGGCCCGCAAGCTGGCGGTGATCCGTTCGGCGGCCGCCACCGACCGGTGTTTGCCGCCGGTGCAGCCCACGGCAATGGTGACATTGGGCTTGAGTTCCTCAACATACCGGGGCAGCGCGGGCAGCAGCAGGTTGACGTAGCCGTCGACGAAGGCGGCGGCGCCGTCCTGTTGGAACACGTACTCTGCCACCGGCGTGTCCCGACCGGTCAAGTGCCGCAGCTCGGTGACCCAGTAGGGGTTGGGGATGAACCGCACGTCGAGCACGTGGTCGGCGTCCATCGGCAGCCCGTATTTGAAGCCGAAGGACATGACCGTCACCCGCAGGCCGAGATCGGACTCGTGGGCGACGAGTTCGCGGATGCGGCGGGCGAGGTCGTGCACGGAGTAGTCGGTGGTGTTGATGACCTCGTCGGCCGTGCCCTTGAGACCCGCCAGGAGGGTGCGCTCGTGCTCAATGCCGTCCAGGATCGAACCCGTGCCCTGCAGGGGGTGGGGCCGGCGGGATGACTCAAAGCGGCGGATGAGGACCGCGTCGGAGGCATCCAGGAAGATGAGGCGCACATCGACGCCGGAATCGCGCAGCTGTCCCAGGTATTGCATGAAGGAGGCGAAGAACTCGCGGCTGCGCACGTCGACCACCGCGGCCAGCCGGTGAACGCCCGCACCGACGGTCGTCATCATGCCGGCCAGTGCGGGCAGCAACTGCGGAGGGAGGTTGTCGACGACGTACCAGTCCAGGTCCTCCAGGGCGTTGGCGGCGCGCGACCGGCCCGCACCGGACATGCCGGTGACGATGATCATCTCCGGACGCTTGGCCGGGGGCACGGGGGCGGCCGCCTCATCGATGGCCGGGATGCCGCGGGGAACCGTGTCCTTGACGGGGTCGCGGTCCGATGGGGCAGCGGCGTGTCGAGGTCCGGCTACGGGCACCGACGGCGGCATCGCGTCGGGGCCGCGGCCGCCGCTCGGCAGCCGGCCAGGGGCGGTTCGGTCCGAAGCATCCATACCCCCAGCATGACACAACCGGATGTGATGGGCTCGCGGAGTTTCGGTAGCGTGGCCGTAGCAGTCGGCACCCGAGTGCCGAACCGACCGCATGCGACTGCGTGCCGACCAACGGAGGCGACCGTGTCCCCATCCCCCTCCCCCACTGCTTCTGCACCCGTGCTCGGGACGCCGGGAACGACGTCGGCCACGAAGGTGGTGCTGCTCGGCTCCGGGGAACTCGGGAAGGAGGTGACCATCGCGCTCACGCGTCTGGGGGCGGAGGTCACCGCCATGGACCGGTACGCCGGCGCGCCCGCCCAGCAGGTCGCCCACCATGCACTGACTGTGGATATGTCCGACCCGGCGGCGCTGACGGCGGCGATTGAATCGACCGGGGCACGGATCGTCGTCCCGGAGATTGAGGCGCTGGCGACCGATGCCCTGGTGGCCCTGGAGGAGACCGGGCGGGTGCGGGTGGTGCCGACGGCGCGCGCCGCCCAGCTCACCATGGATCGGGAGGGCATCCGCCGGTTGGCGGCGGAGGAGCTCGGCCTGCCCACGAGCCCCTACACCTTCGCCTCCAGCGGTGAGGAACTCGCCGCCGGTGCTGCCCGGGTCGGTTATCCGTGCATCGTCAAGCCGGTCATGTCCTCCTCCGGGCACGGCCAATCCGTGCTGCGCGGCCCCGACGACGTGGCCGCCGCCTGGCGCCTGGCGGCCGCGGAGGGGCGCGTGGACCGGGGCCGGGTCATCGTGGAGGGCTTCGTCGATTTCGACTCGGAGATCACCCTGCTCACGGTCCGCTCCCGTGATCCACACACCGGCCAGACCGTCACCTCCTTCTGCGAGCCCGTGGGGCACCGGCAGGTCGACGGCGACTACGTCGAGTCCTGGCAGCCGCACCCCCTGCCTCACGAGGTTCTGCAGCGGGCGCAGCAGGTGGCGGCTGCGGTCACGGGAGCGCTGGGCGGCTGGGGCCTGTTCGGGGTGGAGCTGTTCGTCTGCGGCTCCGACGTGCTTTTCTCCGAGGTGTCTCCCCGGCCACATGACACCGGCATGGTCACCATGGCGAGTCAGCGTCTGAGCGAGTTCGAGCTCCACGCCCGCGCCCTGCTGGGGCTGCCGGTCGATACGACGCTGCGCTCCCCCGGGGCCTCCGCCGTCGTCAAGTCCCCCGGCGAATCCGAGCCCGGCGCCGGGGTCATCTACCAGGGTGTGGCCGAGGCGCTCGCGGTTCCGGGCAGCGACGTGCGGCTGTTCGGCAAGCCCGAGGCGCATCCGGGGCGCCGCATGGGCGTGGCCGTCGCCGCGGCCGACGACGTCGAGACGGCCCGGAGCCGTGCGCGGGAGGCGGCCGCGCGCATCACCGTGGCGCGCGCCGACTCCGCCGATCGGGGCGCTGCGGCCCGGTGACGCGGGCCGCGCCATCCCCGTAGAGCACTCCCTCCTCCGCCTTGACGGCGGCCACCAGCACGAAGCTCAGCGTGATCAGCAGGGCCCAGCTGCCGAGTTTGCCGACGTGCACCAGGTGCCATCCGGCCTGTTGATCCGGATAGCGCCAGGCGCCCAGGAAGGTGGCGATATTCTCGGCCAGCCACAGGAACACCCCGATGAGCACAAATGACACGGCGGTCGGCATCCGGTATCGGTCCCCACCCACGGTGAAGTGAACCGTGCTGCCCCACAGTGCCACCACGAAACCGACGGCGATAACCCAGCGCAGATCCCAGATGGCGTGGTGGGTGTAGAAGTTCGCGTAGGCCGCCACTGCCAGCACCGTCACCGGCCAGCGACGAAAGTTGGAGATGTGCAGGTCGAAACGCCGGAAGGCTTGGCATATGTAGGAACCCACCGAGGCGTACATGAAGCCGGAGAAGATCGGTACTCCGGCTAGTCTCACGACGCCCGCATCGGGGTACTCCCAGGAGCCGACGTGCACCTTGAAGATCTCCAGCGCCAGGCCGATGAGGTGGAAGGCGCAGATGACGGCCAGTTCGCGCCAGGTCTCCAGCCGCAGCACCACGAAGGCGATCTGCACGATGACGACGTAGATGAGCAGCGCGTCATACCGGGCCAGGGGCGGATTGAAGCGGCTCCATACCACCACGGAGAGCGCCATCCCCAGGAACACCGCGATGGGGAAGGCACAGCAGGCCAGCTGGAGTCCGGTGAACTGCAGCAGGCGTAGGGGCACCAGCCGCGGCCGGCTCAGCGGGGTGCGTTCAGTGGGCACCGGCACAGTATCCACCAGGTCCGCCGGTGGTCCGGTTCATGGGCGCCCCCGCGCCGAGTGCCTCGGCGCCATATCACCGAAACCGGCACCAATAACACGCCGAAACCGGCACTAATGACGTACCGAAACCGGTCGAAGTGGTCGTGGCGGCGAGTGGGCGTCGGTGTTGAGGGGGCCGGGGGGCCGGACCTCGCGGCCTTCGTCCCGCCAGGGCGCCAACGACTGGGATGTCGAGGAGCGGGCCTGCGGCATCAGGGTCGAGTACGGCGCGCAGACGTAGGACTCCTGACCCGCCCTGGGTTGCGTCTTGTCGTGTGGAGGCCGTTTGCGCCGGGGACAGGTGCTGAGGGGTCCTCGCGGAAGCTGGCGCAGATCGCCTCCAGGCCTGTGGGCGGCGGCAAAGTGTCCATTGGTCGCGACTTTTGAGCCGCGGGGCGGTGCGGGTCGGCAGCCTTCATCGCATTTACCCAGGTCAGAGGCGGTTTCTGGAAGAAACTGGGCGGTGTGGGCCGCAAAAGTTGCGACAGATGGACACTTTTGGACAGTTCCCCAGCTCCGCTGCCGGACCGACGCCCCACCACGACACCCGCCCTGCACCCTGCGGCATCTACTACGCCACCTCACGGTCTGCTACGCCACTTCGGGGTCCGCTGTATGGCTCACAGGCCTTCAGCGGACGGTTATACCCAATGGCGAAGTGGCGTTCCATAGACCGCGGCAGCGACGACCCGCGCGCCCCGAGTCACGTCCCGCACCGGTACACGTCCCGGCCCCGACCCTGGCCTCCCCAGTGCCATAACGCCCCACCGGCCGCACACGGCCATGACTTCCCACCAGAGCCCCATGACTCCCGACACTCCCGGATCTCAGATGACCCAACAGACCCAGAAGACATCACACCTGCGAAAAACCGAGGTCTCGGGTCACAAGGGTCGTATTCGAGCTCCACCTGCCACAACACATCCGATCTGCACCCCTGCCACAAATCCCAGGGGCGACTGCCCCCACCACATCGAGAACACCGGCAAGCACCCACATGCACAGTCGATAACCCCGGGCACCGCGGACTCTGGACTACGGTGGCCCCCGTCACGTCATTAGTGCCGGTCTCGGCACGTAACAAGTGCCGGTTTCGGTGACAAGATCGGTGCTGCTCGCCCTATCACGCCCCATCAGGCCACCGACAACCACCCGGCCCCCTTCACACCGACCCGAGCCGCCGCGGGCCGGCCTGCTCAGGCGGTCAGGCTCGCACCATTGGAGGCGATGACGTCCCGGTACCAGCCGAAGGAGCGCTTGCGGTACCGCGCCAGCGTGCCGGTGCCGTCGTCGTTGCGGTCCACGTAGATGAAGCCATAGCGCTTGGACATCTGGGCGGTCGAGGCGGACACGCAATCAATGCACCCCCAGGAGGTGTAGCCCATGACGTGCACACCGTCGGCGATGGCCTCGCGCACCTGCACCAGGTGGTCGTTCATGTAGTCGATGCGGTAGTCGTCCTCGACGGTGGGCTCGCCGTCGGGGCCGGTGACCAGTTCGTCACGGGCGCCCAGGCCGTTCTCCACGATGAACAGGGGCTTGCCCCAGCGGTCCCAGTAGTCGTTCAGAATGGTGCGCAGACCGCGCGGGTCGATGGCCCAGCCCCACTGGGAGACCTCCAGGGTGGGGTTGACGACGCCGCCCATGAGGTTTCCACCACCGGCCTGGCGCTCCTGGGTGACGGTCTCACAGGAGGACATGTAGTAGGAGAAGGAGACGAAGTCGACGGTGTACTCGGCCAGCGTGCGGCGGTCCTCCTCGGTGACGTTGAGCTCGATGCCCTTGTCCCGCAGCTTGCGCAGGAAGTAGCCGGGATAGGTGCCGCGCACGTGCACATCGCCGAAGGTGTAGTTGTCGCGCTCGGCCTGCTTGGCGGCCCAGACGTCCCGCGGATCCGGCGTAAGGGGGTAGATGGGGATCGCCAGGATCATGCAGCCGATCTGCAACTCAGGATTGATCTCGTGGGCGATGCGGGTGACCGATGCGGAGGCGACCAGCTCGTGGTGGATCGCCTGGTACAGGTCCTGCTCGCTGAGCTGGTCCTTGGGCGTGTTGATGCCGCCGGACATGAAGGGCTCATGGAGCACGGAGTTGATCTCGTTGAAGGTGAGCCAGTACTTGACCCGCTTGCCGTAGCGCTCGAACAGGGTGCGGGCGTAGCGCTCGTAGAAACCGATGAGACGCCGGTCCGCCCAGCCGTTATAGGCCTCGGCCAAGTGCAGCGGGGTCTCGTAGTGGCTGATGGTAACCAGCGGCTCAATGCCGTACTTGTCCAGCTCGTCCAAGACCCGGTCGTAGAAGGCCAGGCCCGCCTCGTTGGGTTCGGTCTCATCCCCCTGGGGGAAGATGCGCGACCAGGCGATGGAGAAGCGGAAGACCTTGAAGCCCATCTCGGCCAGCAGGGCGATGTCCTCCTTGTAACGATGGTAGAAGTCGATGCCCTCCAGTTTGAGGTTGTCCGGGGTGGGTGCCTCGGTGCGGGGACCGACGATGCCCTGGGGCATGACGTCCTGGACGCTCAGGCCCTTGCCGTCGGCGTCGTAGGCGCCCTCGTACTGGTTGGCGGCCAGTGCTCCGCCCCACAGGAAGTCGTCGGGAAAGGTGGTGGGTGTTGACATTGGTATCTGCTCCTTCACGGGTATCGGAATTGTCTCGTATGTGCGTCTCCGCCCGCACCGATGTCTCGGTCACCGGTGCGGGCCGGAGGGGTGCTCAGTGGTCGATCTCGACGACGACGTCGCCGGCCTTCACGTCGGCGTCGGCTACCGGGACGACGCCCGCCAGGCTCGCCGTGTTGGTGACCACGAGGATGGTGGTGGGGTCGTATCCGCCTTCACGCACAACGTCCAGATCCACCTCGGCCAGTTCCTGGCCACGGGCCACGCGCTGGCCCACCGTCACCTTGGGGGAGAATCCCCTGCCCTCGAGCTGGACCGTGTCCAGACCGACGTGCACCAGCAGTTCCACGCCGTCGTCGGTCTTGATGCCGTAGGCGTGCCCGGAGTCCATGACGGTGAGCAGGGTGCCGGCGGCGGGTGCGCTTACCACGATCCGCCCTGAGCCGGCAGGGCGCACCGCGACGCCGCTGCCCAAGGCGCCAGAGGAGAAGACCGGGTCGGCGACCTTCTCCAGCGGCATGGCCCTGCCTGCCACGGGTGCGCCCATGGTGGTAGTCGGCTCCGCAGAGCCGGTGGCCTCATGCCCTGCGCCGCCCGTCTGCGCGTCCGCGGCTGTGTCCGCCGCGGCGTCAGTTTCGTTGAAACCGAGTACGAGCGCGAGCACGAAGCCGATGATGACGGCCACGCCGATGCCGATGAAGGTCATCGCCACATTGCCGTGCTGCAGCAGCGCCGGCATGCCGATGAGGGACGGGAACACGAAGGATGAGGTGGCGCCGCCGCCGACGGCGATGATGACGCCGCCCACGGCGCCACCGATGCAGCCGGCGATGAAAGGGCGCTTAAGCGGAAGGTTCACGCCATAGATACCGGGCTCGGTGATGCCTGCGAGGAAGGCCGATAGTGCGGCGGGCCCAGCGACCTGTCTCATCTGCGCCGAGCGGGTTCGAATCATGACGGCGAGCATGGCAGCGGCCTGGGCGAGGACGGCCGCGAACACCGGAGCCGTCATCACCGAGTAACCGGGGCTGTCATAGTCCGCGAGCATGATGGGCATGAAGCCCCAGTGGATGCCGAACATGACGAAGACCTGCCAGAATGCGCCCATGACCGCGCCCGCCGCCCAGGGAGCCACCCGGAACAGGAACTGGATACCGCTGGAGATGCCGGTGGACAGTGCGGTGGTCACCGGACCGATCGTCATCAGCACCAGCGGCACCATGATGACCAGCACCAGCAGTGGCACCGTGAAGTTACGGATCGTGCTGGGCAGGACCCGCTTGAGCCAGCGCTCCAGGTATCCCTGGATCCAGGTGGAGAAGATGATCGGCAGCAGGGACGAACTGTAGGACACCATGACCACGGGGATACCGATGAAGGTCACCGAGTCAGCATCCGCGAGGGCCACGATGTCCGGATAGACCAGGGCGCCGGCGATGGCCACCGCCGTGATCTCGTTGGCCTTGAAGCGGCGCGCTGAAGAAATCGCCAGGACCACCGGCAGGAAGTAGAAGACGGAGTCACCTGCCGCAGTGAGGATCGTGTAAGTGGTGCCGGTGTCCGACATCCATCCCACTGTGGTCAGCAGTGCCAGAGCCGCCTTGATCAGGCCGGCGCCCGCCAGGGTCCACAGCACCGGGTTGATGAGTGCCGAGATGAGCTTGATGAACCGGTCGAAGAGGTTCCCCTCCTCGGCGGGCTGGTCGGCGGATGAATCCCCTGAGCCGAGCTTGGTGAGGCGCCCCAGCTCCTCATACAGCAGGGGCACGTCGTTGCCGATGACCACCTGGTATTGACCGCCGGCTTGCACGACGGTGACAACGCCGGGCAGTTGTTTGACCTGGGCCGTGGCGGCCCGGGACTCATCGGCCAGGACCAGACGCAGGCGCGTGGCACAGTGCGTCATAGAGCGGACGTTATCCTCACCCCCGACCTTGTCCAGCAGCTGCGGCGCCAGCGCCGCGTAATCGACTTTGGCCATGCTGATCCTCCTCGATCCGGTTGCCCGTAAGCGGCCGGAAAAACAAAAAGACCCGAGGCGGCTACGCAGAACTCTGCGAAACCGTCTCAGGTCTTGCCCCTTGCGGGTCACAATCCTGGGCCCCGTTGGGGCTCGTTAATGAGCATAGATGCGCCGCAGGGCGGAGCCCAGAGCGTCCAGGGATGTCCTTGGTCACAAACGGCTATTCAGGCCGCGGTGACGCGTGGCCGATGCCGGCCTCCAGCCTGGCCACGTGCATGGTGAGGTAGGCGGTCTCGTCCACTTGCACCGTGATTCCCAGACGCATCTCCAGCAGCTCCTTCACCCGCACCGCCACCCGGTAGGCCCGTGGATACCGCAGCCGCAGGGAGTTGGCGATCGCGCTACCCGTGCCGTCGGCCAAATGTTCCCCGGTACGCGCGCGTACCAGGAAGTAGCGCAGATGCACCGCAAAACGTGCCGCGTCGATCGAGTCCGGATCGAATCCGTCCCCATAGGCGGCCTTGAGAACCTCCATCACCTGCCCGATCAGCATCGACTGGCGTGCCGCCTCCCGAGTGGAGGGGGCGCCGACGGCTGCCGCGAACAGGTGCAGGGCCAGCGCGACAGCCTCTCCATCGGGCAACTGGACCTCTTGGGCTCGGTTGAGCTCAGTGACCATCCGCTCCGCCAACCGCAGCTCCTCCGGATGCAGGTGAGCGGCCTCGGCGCGCAGCGGGTAGTCCATGACAATGCCGGCCCGCACTCGTTCCATGGCCTGGTTGACGTGGTCGACGACGGCCACGATCGTGGAGGAGGGGACGGCGGTGCCCAGTTCCCGTGCGGCGTCGCGGAAGAAACGTTCGATGAGGGCGATGCGTTCCAGGGGGATGGCAGCCATGACCTCGCCGATGCTCTCGGCGTTCTGCGCCAGCACGTAGCGGCGCTCAACCCGGGAGGCATCCACATCCTGCCCTGCGTGGCGCTGGAAGCCGAGGCCGCGGCCGGTGAGCACGGCCTCGCGGCCGAGTTCGTCCCGCGCCAGGACCACATTGTTGTTGAACACCCGCAGGATCTCCACCTGTGGGATTGTGCCATCTTCCCTCCCCGTGAGCTACGCCTCCGGGGTGTCGGCAACGAGCGTGAGCAGGGCGTCGCCAACGCTTACGCGGCCTCCCGTCGGCGCCGGGGCGACGGCGTCGCGGTGCTCGGCGGAGATGACGACGACGAGCACGGTGGTCGGGCAGCCGCCGTCGCGCAGCACGTCCAGATCGACGTCGACCAGTGGCGCGCCCGCCTCAACGTGCTCCCCCTTGGCCACATGCGGGGTGAAGCCGCGTCCCTGAAGGGAGACCGTGTCGATGCCGACATGCACGAGCACCTCGAGCCCGGTGGCGGTGCGGATGGCGTATCCGTGGCGGGTGGCGGCGGTGGCCGTCACCTCGCCGCTGACGGGAGCGACGATGCGCCCGGTATCCGGTTCGATGCCGACGCCGGGGCCCATCATCCCCTGGGCGAAGACGGGGTCGGGAACGTCGGTGAGGGCGATGACGCGCCCGGCAACCGGGGCCAGCACCGCGGCGGTCGAGTCCGGCTGCGCGGGCTCTGACGGCTCCTGGGGCTCCGGCTGCGGCTGCCGGGTCGGTGGCCGTAAGCCGACGACGACGGTGATGAGGAAGGCGACGAGCATGGCCGCGGCCGCGCCGACCAGGATGAGCCTCGTGTCACCTGTCACCAAACAGACCGGCAGAGCGATGAGGGACGGCAGCACGTAGGCGATTGAAGCACCGTGGCCCAGTGCCATGATGAGCCCGCCGACGGCGCCGCCGATGCATCCGGCGATGAAGGGGGTGCGCAGTGGCAGGTTGACGCCGTAGATGCTCGGCTCGGTCACGCCGACGACGATCCCGGACACAGCTCCGGAGCGGGCGGTGCGCCGCAGTTCCGGGTCGCGACTACGCACAGCCGCACCCAGGCTGGCGGCGCCTTGCGCCAGGACCGCGGGCAACGCCATCGCCAGCATGGGGCTGGTCCCGGTCTCGATGAGTTCGTTGAGCATGAACGGCACCAGCAGCCAGTGCAGGCCGCGCTGCACCAACAACTGCCAGCCGCCGCCGAGCAGGATCCCCAGCAGCCAGGGCACGACCGCCGCCAGCCAGGTGGTGCCCGCGGCGATGGCTCCGGTAAGGCGGCCGGTGGCAGGAGCAATCACCAGTGCCAGGAGCGGCCCGATGACCGTGAGCGTCAGCGCAGGCACCAATGGCCCGCGAATCTCGGCGGGCAGGCGGCTGAGGAATGCTTCCAGCCGGGCCTGCAGCCATACCGCAAGCACCACCGGCACGAAGGCGCCCGCATAGGCGCCCAGCGGCACAGTGGTGAGGGTCGGCGCCGCGGCGGGCGCAGTCGCCATCCCGTAAACCAGTAGGCCCGCCCCGAGCGCCAGGGCGGTGAACTCGCTCGCCCGAAAGCGGCGCGCTGCGGTGATGGCGACGGCGGCGGGCAGCAGGCCGAGCACGCCGGTGGCGACAGCGCCAAGCACGCTGGCCGCCACGCCGTCGGCGGCCAGCAGCCCCGCTCGCACGGCCAGCCCGGTGTAGCCCGCCACGAGGCCGGCGCCGACGAGCGGCCACGTCAGCGGGCCGATGAGCGCGGAGATGAGTTCAAGGAAGCCGGCGAGCATGCCCGGCCGCGACGCGGACACGGCGGCCTTACCCGCCCCTGGCTGCGCCAGCAGCGGCGTCAGCGCGGCATGCAGGTTCGCCGCCTCGTCGCCTATGACCACCTGGTACTGCCCGCCTGCGCGCACCACGCTGACCACCTCGTCCAGCTCATGGACGCGAACGTCGTCGGCCCGGTCGGCGTCGAACAGGACGAAGCGCAGCCGGGTCGCACAGGAGCTGAGTGAGCGAACATTGTCGGCCCCGCCGACCGCGGCAAGGAGGAATGCGGCCCGGTCGGCCCAGCGATCGCGGGCTGTTGCGGCGTTGCCCGATACGTCATGCTCCGGCATGGGCGCTCTCTCTCCTGCCGTCCGCCGCAGGGGGCTCCTCGTCGGCGAGGCGCTGGCGGATGGTGGCGGCCAGAGTTGGGCCAATGCCCTTGACGGCGGCGATCTGCTCGGTGGAGGCGGCGCGCAGGCGCTTGACCGAGCCGAACTCCTTGAGCAGCGCCGTCTGGCGGGCGGGGCCGAGTCCGGGGATGGAGTCGAGTACCGAGCGGGTCATGCCCGCCGACCGCTTCTTGCGGTGGTGGGTGATGGCGAAGCGGTGCGATTCGTCGCGCAGGTACTGCAGCAGGTAGAGGGCGGGTGAGGTGCGGGGCAGCACAATCGGGAACTCCTCCCCCGGCACCCATACCTCTTCCAGGCGCTTGGCCAGGCCGACCAGGGGCACGTCCACGCCGAGTTCGTCGAGAACCGCCCGGGCGGCGTTGACCTGCGGCAGACCGCCGTCGACGACGACCAGGCCGGGTGCGTAGGAGAAGCGTCGGGGCCGGCCGGTCTCCGGATCAACCGGCCCGGAGACGGGCTCGGCGTCGGTGACGTATTCGCCGCCGACGTCGGCCGGTATGGTGCCGCCGGCCGGGGCAGGGCCGGACTGCTCGGCCAGGAGCCGTTTGAAGCGGCGGGTGAGTACCTCGTGCATGGCGGCGGTGTCGTCGGCGACGCCGGAGCCGTCCTCGCCGCGGATGATGAAGCGCCGGTAATCGGACTTCTTGGGGGCGCCGTCCTCGAAGACCACCATGGAGCCGACCTGGTAGGTGCCCTGGGTGTGGGAGATGTCGTAGCACTCCACTCGCAGTGGGGCCTCCGGCAGGTCCAGGGCCTCGGCAAGCTCCTCCAGCGCCTGGGAGCGCTGGGTGAGGTCACCGGCCCGGCGGGTCTTGTGCTGCCGCAGCGCCTCCTCGGCGTTCTTGCGCACGTTGTCCATGAGGGCCGCTTTGTCTCCGCGCAGGGGGACGCGCAGGTCCACCTTGGCGCCGCGCAGTCCCGTCAGCCATTCCCGCATGGCGGTGGCGTCGGGCGGTTGGATGGGGACGAGGATTTCCCGCGGCACGGCGGTGGTGGCGGTGTGGGTGACGTCGTCGACGCTGGTGGCGGCCCGCTCGCGCCCCCGCGAG
>NZ_JAWDJJ010000016.1:0-9550 GCF_032465695.1 Actinomyces sp. MRS3W | reverse complement strand
CACCTGCTCCGGCACCCGATTCGGTTCCGTCGGCGGAGTCAACCGCGCCGTCGGACTCCGCGTCGGAGACGACCCCTGCGTTCGCCGGCGGGGTGCTGGCGCGACTGCGGCGGCGCTCCACCGCGCGCGCGGCAACAGACACTCAGGAACAGCCGGCCGCCGCGCCGAGCCAGATCCCTGCCGACGCCACGGATGAGGCACCGGCACCGGCGGCTCGGCCCGCCACCACCGCAGCGCCCAGCGCCGCGCAGGCCGGCGTTGCCCCATCCTCGATCGAGTCGTCGCCGGCCCGGCCGGATGCGAAGCAGGATCAGGAGGAGGATGAGGAAGAGCGCCGGGTCAATCGGACCACTACCGCCGTCCTCATCGCCGTCCTCGTGGCCGTCCTGGTGGGGGTCTTCTTCGCCGTCAATAACCTGCTCGGTCTGGCGGGGGTCAAGTTCCAGGACGACGACATTCCCGCCGCCAAGACTGTCCCCACCACCGCGGCGGCCACGTCGCAGGAGGGGGAGCCACAGCAGGAAGAGGAACCGGAGCCGACCGCTGAGATCACCCTCTCCTCCGCCCAGTCCCTCGACCCGTTCGGGGACAACAACGAGCACCCGGAGAACGCCGGCCTCGTCATCGACGGCAACACCGACCAGGAGTGGTCCTCGCGCTACTACTACGAGTCGTCGCTGGCCTGGAAGCAGGGCATCGGCATGGCTGTGGCGTTGGAGCAGGAAGCGCAGGTCTCCGGCATTGATATCCAGGGGACGGGCACCGGCGGCAACGTGCAGGTTCGGGCTACGAGCCCGGAGGACCCCACCGGCGGGACGCTGCTCGCCGAGGGCGCCTTCACCGAGGGCACGACGAGCTTCGACTTCGACGCCACGACCGCGCAGTCGATTGTCCTGTGGGTGACGGACCTGCCGACCGCCGCCGACGGGCAATTCAAGGTCACTATCACGGAGATCACCCTGAAATAGGTGGCTCTGCCGGAACAAAGCGTTTTCATCAGTGGTTCCGCAAGCATGTGGGGCACCCGCCCCAGCGGAAACGCCCCGCGGTGCACGCATCGCGCGCTTTGACCGCACGCCAGCACATCCATCCATTCCGTCAGGCTAGGAGAGTCATGGTCCACGACGTCGTCATTGTCGGCTCCGGTCCGGGGGGCTACACCGCCGCGATCTACGCCGCCCGCGCCCAGCTGCACCCCATCGTGCTGGCCGGCTCCGTCACCGCCGGTGGCGCCCTCATGAACACCACCGAGGTGGAGAACTACCCCGGCTTCGGCGAGGGCATTATGGGACCCGACCTCATGACCCAGATGCAGGAGCAGGCCGAGCGCTTCGGCGCCGACATCCGCTTCGAGGACGTGACCGCCCTCGAGCTGACCGGCGACATCAAGCGCATCACCACCGACGACGCCACCTACGAGGCCCGCACCGTCATCCTGTCCACCGGCTCGGAATACCGCAAGCTGGGGGTCGACGGCGAGGAGCGGCTCTCGGGCCACGGCGTGTCCTACTGCGCCACCTGCGACGGCTTCTTCTTCAAGGACCAGCCGATCGTCGTCGTCGGCGGCGGGGACTCGGCTATGGAGGAGGCCACCTTCCTCACCCGCTTCGGCTCCTCGGTGACGGTGGTGCACCGTCGCGATCAGCTGCGCGCCAGCGCGGTCATGGCCGCGCGCGCCCAGGATGACCCGAAGATCAACTTCGCCTGGAACTCCCGGGTGGTCGCCCTCGGGGGCGACGACGCCCTGGAGTCGGTGACGCTGGAGGACACCGTCACCGGCGAGCGCCGTGAGATTCCGGCTGCTGGCCTGTTCGTGGCCATCGGGCAGATCCCGCGCTCGGAGCTGGTTGCGGACGTGCTGGAGCTGGACGAGGCCGGCTACATCAAGGTCGACTCGCCCTCACAGCGCACCAACATCCCCGGCGTCTTCGCCTGTGGGGACGTCGCCGACCCGCTCTACCAGCAGGCCGTCACCGCGGCCGGCTCGGGCTGCCGCGCCGCCCTGGACGCCGAGCACTACCTGGCCACGCTCACAGCCTGATCCGGCGCTGCGCACACGTCGGCGCGGGCCGGTCCGGCCACTGCCCGGAACCGGGCCTAGCGCTTCGGCACCGCACCGTCCATTTCATGCACACGATTTCTATTCACCCCTCGATGTCCGCTAAGGAGAAACCCATGTCAGACACACTTGCCGTCACCGACGCCACCTTCGAGACCGAGGTGCTCCAGTCCGACCGTCCCGTCGTCATTGACTTCTGGGCCACCTGGTGCGGCCCGTGCCGCCAGATGGCTCCGATCGTGGATGAGGTCGCCGCCGAATTCGGCGAGCGGGCCAAGTTCGTCAAGATTGACGTTGACGACAACCCCGCCACCGCCCGTTCCTTCGGCGTGCGCTCGATCCCGACCTTCGCCGTGGTGCGCGACGGCGAGGTCGTCCACCAGTTCGCCGGCTCCCGCCCCAAGGCCGCTTTCAAGCAGCAGGTCGAGCAGGGCATCGGCTAACACGCCGAAACCGGCACTTATGACGTGCCGAAACCGGGCGAAGTGGTTGCCGTGAACGCGGCCCGCGGGGTGCCGTCCTCGGAGCGGCTGCCGCGGGCCGCTTCCCATCGTCTGGGCATGGCCGCGGGCGTGCCGTCAGCTCGGCCGGTCGGCGCTCCTGCTCGCCGCCTCATGGGCGGCCACGTCGCCGCGTACGGCGTCGAGTTTCTCCAGCAGCCCGTCATAGGCGTAGTTACCCAGCGGCAGACGCTTCGGCGGCTCGGCCTCGTGGGCGACGTCGACGATCACCTTCGCCGCCCGGGCCGGATCGCCGGCCTCCTTGCCCACGCCCTCGCGGAAGGAGCGGCGACCCGCGCCGGCTGTGGCGTCATAATCGGCGATGACATGGCCCGGTGCCACCTCCGCAGCGGAGTTGCCCGCCCAGTCCGTGGCGAAGGCGCTCGGCTCAATGAGAACCACGCGGATCCCCAACGGGCGGACCTCCTGCTCCAGTGCCTCGGAGAGTCCCTCGACCGCGAACTTCGTTGCGTTGTACCAACCCACCGCAGGGAAGGAACGCACGCCTCCCACGGAGGAGACGTTGAGAATGGTGCCGGAACGGCGCGCCCGCATTGATGGCAACAGCGCGCGGGTGACATCCGCCAGGCCGAAGAGGTTGATCTCCACCATGCGGCGGACTTTGGCCATATCGCTCTCCTCGACGGCGGCGAAGTATCCGATGCCGGCGTTGTTGAACAGGATGTCGATCTGGCCGAAGTGATCAAGCGCCGCGCGCACGGCCTCGGCGACCTGCTCCGGCCGGGTGACATCGAGTTCCAGGGCCAGTAGGCGTTCGCCTCCAACCTCCTTCAAACCATCAAGCGTCTGTGGCCGACGTGCGGTGGCGACCACGCGGTCGCCCCGGCGCAGTGCCTCAAGGGCCACCTCACGCCCGAAACCGCGCGACGCCCCAGTGATAAACCATGTGGACATGCTGTGCTCCCGTCTCGTCTCACCCCGGTAGTTATCTCGGTCAGGTCGGCACCGGGGCCCGTCAACACTTTGCTGCGGCGACGACAACGGCGGGAGGGGTGAGTTCAGCCTAGGACACACAGTCATACGCAACTTCGCGCGAATCGGGTTCCGCTGCACCGCAACGAGCGGATAATGGTCCTATGCCGGTGCGCGCCAAGAATCGCCAGCTCAGCGCCTTCCTGACCGGCAAGCGCGCCGAGATCAGTCCCGCCTCCGTAGGTATTGAGGTGACGGGACCGCGGCGGGTGCCGGGCCTACGGCGTGAAGAGGTCGCCTTCCTCGCAGGAGTGAGCCTGGATTGGTACGTACGGCTGGAGCAGGGTCAGCCGGTGACGCCGTCCGAGCAAGTGCTCGAAGCCGTCGCCGACACGCTGCGGCTGAACGAGGCAGAGCGGGAGTACCTCATCAATCTTGCCAGGCCGGCGTCCGGCCGACGTGCCGAGGATCCTGGTCTACCAACGGTTCGCCCGGGCGTAGCACGAATGATCCGCGCCTTCTCCGATCAACCCGCCTTCGTTCTGGGACCCCGTATGGAGGTGCTCGACGGCAATGACTTGGCCTGGGCGCTGCTCGCAGACTTCCCCTCTCGCCCGGACGGGCAGAGAAATCTGCTGCGGTGGGTGTTCACCGATCCGGCCACGCGTTCGCTCTATCTGGATTGGGACGTCATTGCCTCGGAGTTAGTGGGCGTGCTCCAGCTCGAATCCGCCACTCGCCCACACGACGTGCAGATTGCGGCGATCGTCGATGAACTCAGCGCCGTCAGCAAGGACTTCCGCGCCTGGTGGGCTCGGCCCGCACCCCAGGGGCGCACCTCCGGCATTAAACGTTTCAATCATCCGGCGGTCGGCCTTTTGACCATCGAGTGGGAGGCCTTCACACTCCAGGATGACGACACCCAGATGGTGTTCATCTATACCGCTGCCGACGCCGATTCACTGGACTCGATCCGACGCATGAGACAGTGGTGGCAGCGGACCCATCGCATCAGGACTCGGGCATACGAGAAAGGATCGATTGCCTCATGACTGCAGATTCCCACGACCTCGGTGATGGTCATCCGGCAACGCCCGCCGCTCGGCCCTCGCCGCCCAGGACGGAGCTGGACAAGCTCGACGCCGGGGAGACGTACATGTTCCTCGATGCGGAGGTGGCCGCACGCAAGGAACGGGCGCTCATCCTGTGCCGCCAGTTCAACGCGACCGACCCCACCGACCACGCCACCCAGGACCGGCTCATCCGCGAGCTGTTCGGCTCCACCGGTGAATTCGTTTCCGTGCAGCCGAACTTCAACTGCGATCACGGCAAGAACATCCACGTGGGCGACGGCTTCCTCGCCAACTACAACGTCACCATCCTCGACATCGCCCCGGTCCACATCGGCGAGCACGTCATGATCGGTCCCAACACGCTCATTACCACCGTCGGCCACCCGCTATCCCGCGCCGGCCGGCGCCAGTGGCTCGCCCAGGCCTCCTCGGTCACCATCGGCGACGACGTCTGGATCGGCGGCAATGTCGTCATCCTGCCCGGCGTCACCATCGGCTCGGGGGCGGTCATCGCCGCAGGCGCCGTCGTCAGCAAGGACGTGCCCGACGACGTCGTGGTCGGCGGCGTCCCCGCCAAGGTCATCCGCAAGATCACCGAGGCGGATTCTTAAAGCGCTTCGGTGCCCACAACAGAACGGAACTCCTATATGGCAGACCCCCGTAGGGGACACGAGTCTCAGCATCATCGCTGGCCTACCGACGCAGCCTTTCGATAGGCCGCATGAGCTGTTCGCCGGCCATGGCGTCAGTGCACTTCACTGAGGGCCTCACTTCATTCACTGAGGGCGTCACTATGCTCAGTGAGACGCTCACGCTATTCACTGAGGGCCTCAGTTTGTTCACTGAGGAGCCGTCTTCTCGAGTGAGGCCCTCACGGTCACGCCGCACATGCACCCGTGGGTGTGCAAGCGCGCTCAGGAACCACGCATCGCTCCGGCGGGACGCAGTCGCTAGGATGGGCGCGTTCAGGCCGGCGTACACCAGGCACGGAAGGCGCGCCATGCAGCACCGCACGCAGTACATCTCCACCCGCGGAGGGCTTGCGCCCACCGAATTCCTCGACGTGCTCCTGTCCGGACTCGCGCCCGACGGCGGACTGACCGTCCCCGCCGACGTCCCCCAGGTCTCGGCCGAGGTTCTCGAGTCCTGGCGCCCGCTGAGCTATCCGGAGCTCGCCGCCGAGGTGATTGGGCTGTACGCCACCGACATCCCATCCGCCGATCTACGCGAACTCACCGCGGCCGCCTACGGGCCGGAGCGCTTCCCCGCTCCCGTCGTCCCGCTGCGATCCCTCGACGACGTCGCCCCCGGACTCGGTCTGGTCGGGCTCTCGGAGGGCCCCACCATGGCCTTCAAAGACCTGGCCATGCAGTTCCTCGGGCAGGCGATTCCCTATGCGCTGGCCCGTGAGAGCCGCGTGCTCAACATCCTCGGTGCCACGAGCGGCGACACCGGCTCCGCGGCAGAGCACGCCTTCCGCGGCCGCCCCGGCGTCGCCGTCTTCATGCTGTCGCCGCAGGGACGCATGAGCGCGGTGCAGCGCGCCCAGATGTACTCGCTCACGGACCCCAACATCCACAACCTTGCCGTCGACGGCGTCTTCGACGACTGCCAAAACCTGGTCAAGGCGATCAACAACGACGCCGCTTTCAAGGCCGAGTACTCCATTGGCGCCGTCAACTCCATCAACGTGGGCCGTATTGCCGCTCAGGTCGTCTACTACGTGTGGGCCTGGCTGCGGGCGTCGGACCACCTGCAAGCCGATGCGACCTCAGTCCCGGCCGCTGGCACCGGCGTCGACTCCTTCCGGATTGACGTGGCGGTGCCCAGCGGCAACTTCGGCAATATCTACGCCGGCCACCTCGCGCGCACCATGGGTGTGCCCATCCGCCGCCTCATCCTGGCCACGAACGAGAACAACGTGCTCGACGAATTCTTCTCCACGGGCATCTACCGGCCCCGCTCCAGCGAGCAGACCCTGGCAACCTCCAGCCCGTCCATGGATATCTCCAAGGCCTCCAACCTCGAGCGCTTCATCTGGGCGCTGCTGGGCGCGGAGGAGTTCCAGCGCCGCTGGCCGGAGCTGGAACGCACCGGAGTGCTCGACCTGTCCGATGAGCGCGATCGCCTGCGCGAGCAGTTCGGATTCGTGTCCGGCACCTCCACCCACGCCGACCGCCTCGCCGCCATCCGCCGCGTTCACACCGCAACCGGCACGCCCATTGATCCGCACACCGCCGACGGCGTCACAGTGGCACTGCGGCTCATGGAGCCCGGCGTTCCGACCCTCGTGCTCGAGACCGCCAAGCCGGACAAGTTCCCCGAGACCGTTGCTGAAGCACTGGGAGCGCCGCAGCCGGTGTCGACGGCGGTGCAGCAGCTGTTGGACGCCGACCAGCACGTGGTCAACATTCCCTGCGACCCCGAACGACTGCGCGAGATCATCGGCGCCCGCGCCCTGCGCAGGTAGCCCCCGGCACCGATGTTTCACGTGAAACATTCGCCTGGGTGCCACGGCGAGCTCCCAGCGTGATGTTTCACGTGACACACTGCCGCCAACCCTGATCGTGGCAGACTTGACCCCGACGACGCATACCCGCCGGGAGGGGACACACGTGACCGACACCAACCCACAACGAGGCAACCGGCTGGATCCCTGGCTCGACTCCTACGCCACCCGTGCGTATGGCCTGCGCGAGTCGGAGACCCGCTCCCTGTTCGCCGTCGCCTCCAGGCCCGAGGTCGTCTCGCTGGCAGGCGGCATGCCCAACCTCAAGGACCTCCCGCTCGACCAGCTCGCCGAAGCGACCGCCCGCATGATCCGCAAGGACGGGGGACGCGCCCTTCAGTACGGCAACGGCCAGGGCCTGCCACGCCTGCGGGAACAGATCCCGGAGGTCATGGCGTTGGAGGGCATCGACGCGGCGCCGGACGACGTCGTCGTCACCACCGGCTCGCAGCAGGCCGTCGACATCATCACCGAGCTGTTCATCGATCCGGGCGACATTATTCTCACCGAGGCGCCCACCTACGTCGGCTCGCTCTCGATCTTCTCCACCTACCAGGCGGACGTCCAGCAGGTGCCCATTGACGCTGACGGCGTCATCCCGGACGCGCTGGAGCAGACCATCGACGACCTTGAGCGGCAGGGTCGACGCATCAAGTTCTTCTACTGCCTGCCCAACTTCCACAATCCCGCCGGCGTCACGCTTTCCGACGAGCGGCGTCCTCAGGTCATCGAGATCTGCCGTCGCCACCACATCCTCATCATTGAGGACAATCCCTACGGCCTGCTCGACTTCGAGGGCCGCACACACACCGCGCTCAAAACCCTCGCGCCGGACGACGTCGTCTACCTGGGCTCCTTCTCCAAGATCTTCGCCCCCGGCTACCGAGTCGGCTGGGCGGTGGCGCCGCCGGCGGTGCGGGACAAGATGAAGCTCGCCTCCGAGGCCGCGATCCTGTGCCCGAGTTCGGTGGGTCAGTATTCGATCTCCAATTACCTGGAGAACTTCGACTGGCGCGGACAGATCGACGAGTTCCGCCACATGTATCGCCGCCGCCGCGACGCCATGGTCGAAGCGCTCTCCGAGTTCATGCCCATGTGCACGTGGAACGTGCCCGACGGCGGCTTCTACGTCTGGGTCGGACTTCCGGATGGCCTCGACGCCAAGGAGATGTTGCCCCGCGCCGTCACCAACCTCGTCGCCTACGTCTCCGGCACGGCCTTCTACGCCGGCGGAAGCGCGGGCCGCGACCATATGCGCCTGTCCTTCTGCTATCCCGAGCCCGTCGACATTCGCGAAGGGGTGCGGCGCCTGTCCGAAGTGGTCGCGCACGACCTCGACCTCGTCAACCTCTTCGGCCCGGCCCGGCGCCGCCCCTCAAGTGGCATCTCCGCGCCCTCACCGGACCAGGTATGACCATGCAGCGCCACCCCGAAGCCTCCGCCAGCCCAGCAACCCTGCCAGTAAGGAGCCGTCATGAGTGACACCACCGAGTCCCAGCGCCCACCACTGCGCATCGCAGTACTCGCCGGCGGCCTCAGCCACGAGCGCGATGTCTCCTTGCGCTCCGGTAATCGGGTCATGAACGTCCTCAAGCACCTTGGCCACACCGTCGTGCTGCTCGACGTCGATGCGCGCACGATTCCATCCCTCAAGGCCTTCGGCCCGGACGTGGTTTGGCCGCTCATGCACGGCGGTCACGGTGAGGACGGCGGCTTGCAGAACGTGCTCATCGCCCTCGGCCTGCCCTATGTGGGCACTCACTCCGATGGCTGTCAGCGTTCCTCGTTCAAACCGACCGCCAAGGCGTCGGTACGCGCCGCCGGCGTGCTCACACCCGATTCCGTCACGCTGCCGAAGGCCTACTTCAGCCAGCTCGGCGCCCAGGAAGTGCTCGGCGTCGTGGCCCAGCACCTCGGCCTCCCCGTCGTCGTCAAACCGAACCAGGGCGGCTCCGGCCTCGGCGTCTCGTACGCGTCCAATGCCGACGAACTGCGTTCGGCCATGGTCTCCTGTTTCGCCTACGACGAGCGCGCCCTTATCGAAAACTACATTGAAGGCACCGAGCTCGCTGTCTCCGTCGTCGACACAGGGGACGGTCCGCGTGCGCTGCCGCCGGTCGAGGTGGTCTCCCAGGGCCGCTACGACTTCGATGCGCGCTACAACCCGGGCCGCTCGGAGTACTTCGTTCCCGCCCGCATCGACGACGACGCGGTGCAGCGGGTCCAGGACATGGCCGTCACCGTGCACCGCACACTGGGACTCGGCAACCTCTCCCGCACCGACCTCATCCTCGACGACGCCGGTCAGCCGTGGTTCATCGACGTCAATGTCATTCCCGGCATGACCGAAATGTCGTTGTTCCCCATGGCCGCTGAGGCCGCGGGAGACCTGCCCGGGCTCTACGACGAGCTCGTGCATCACCCCGCCGTTCATCCCTAAGGGCACGCCGCGTACCGTTCCACAGGAGGGCCGCAA
>NZ_JAWDJJ010000015.1:0-8020 GCF_032465695.1 Actinomyces sp. MRS3W | reverse complement strand
CTCCTCGAGGCGGCGCGGCGGGCTCAGGCGGGTCTGCTCGACTGAACCTCCCCGCCCAACGTGCCGTCGGCCTCGCCGCGCAGATGCGGTCTGCGGGCGTGACCCACGGTTCTTTACCCTGGTTCACTGTCCGTTGGCAGCCAGGACGTGGGACGATTCCCCTATGACGACGCCCGACCCCGCAGCGACCCCCTCCACGACCTCTGCGCCCTTGGCGTCCTTCCTTGGTGGTTGGGCGCGCGCGCAGGCCCGGCACGCCGCTGATCCGGGTTCCTCGCCGGTCACCCCCGCCGAGACCGATACCCGCTCCGCCCCGTCGGCGGCCTCCGCCGACACCGATCAGATGCGCGACGATCTGGAAATCATTGAGGATCACGTCATCGAGGCCGCCGACCCCCGTGATTTCGCCGACGACGCCGGCCCACAGTACGAGGACGAGGACTTCGATGAGGACGTTCCCGGTGCCGCCGAAACGGGAGACGACCCCGATCCGGTGACGGCGCCCGACGCCAATGAGCAGACGGGATTCTTCGATACCGCTGACCCCGACCCCGCAGTGCAGATGCCGGGCACCGACGAACCGTCCCCCACTGCGCCCGAAGACGACCCCGCCGTGCAGGCCAACCCCACTGCGGCGGCCAGCAATGGCGCCGACCCGGCGTCCGACGCGGTCGCGGAAACCGCCGTCGTCGCCGATCCCGAGGAGGACCTGCCGCCGCTGGAATCATTCACCAACCGCTTCACCGACCGGGAACTGACCTGGCTGGACTTCAACGAACGCGTCCTGGAACAGGCCGAGGATCAGGACCTCGAACTGCTTGAACGCGCCTGGTTCGCCGCGATCTTCTCCTCCAACCTGGACGAGTTCTACATGGTGCGCGTGGCTGGACTCATGCGCCGCATCAAGGCCGGCATCACCCCTGTGCGCGCCTCCGGGCTGGATGCGCACCAGGTGGTCGCCGCCATCACCGAGCGCGCCAAGGAGCTCACGGCCCGGCAGGCCGCCCTGTTCCAGGAGGACATCCGCCCCAAACTCGCCGAGCACAACATTGAGATCCTCACCTGGGACC
This sequence comes from Actinomyces sp. MRS3W, assembly GCF_032465695.1. NCBI lineage: Bacteria > Bacillati > Actinomycetota > Actinomycetes > Actinomycetales > Actinomycetaceae > Actinomyces > Actinomyces sp. MRS3W. The sequence goes on along the minus strand of NZ_JAWDJJ010000015.1, from coordinate 6,950 downwards.
AGCTGACCCCGGAGCAGGCGGAGAAGATCACCCGCTATTTCCGCCACCAGATCTTCCCCGTGCTCACCCCGCTGGCCGTGGACCCCTCCCACCCCTTCCCCTACATCTCCGGCCTGTCGCTCAACCTGGCGATCCTGCTGCGCAACCCTCGCTCCGGTAAGGAGCACTTCGCTCGGGTCAAGGTGCCGCAGTCGCTTCCGCGGCTCATCACCGTCCCCGGCCGTGAACTGGACCCCAAGAACAAGCAGGCGGGCGCCGCCTTCATCCCCATCGAGATCGTCATCGCCCAGCACCTGGACCACCTCTTCCCGGGCATGGACATCCTCGAGCACCACCTCTTCCGGGTCACCCGCAACGAGAACCTCGAGGTGGAGGAAGACGACGCCGAGAACCTACTGACCGCCATGGAGAAGGAACTCGAGCGCCGCCGCTTCGGTGCCAGCGTCCGGCTGGAGGTGGAGGACACCATCAGCCCGTTCGTGCGCCGCTACCTGGTGCGCGCTCTGGGACTGCGCGACGACGACGTCTTCGAGCTGCCGGCGCCACTGGATCTGACCAGCCTCAACCAGCTGCACGACCTGGACCTCCCGGAGTTGAAATACCCGCGGTTCGTGCCCGTGACCGCGGCCGGCCTGGCTCCCCAGGAGTCCAGCACCCCCGGGGACATCTTCGCCGCTATGCGCGAGCACGATGTGCTGGTCCACCACCCCTACGACTCCTTCTCCACCTCCGTGCAGGAGTTCATCTCCCAGGCCGCCGCCGACCCCAAGGTTCTCGCGATCAAGCAGACCTTGTACCGCACCAGCGGTGACTCCCCGATCGTCGACGCCCTCATTGAGGCCGCCGAGGCCGGCAAGCAGGTGGTGGCGATCGTCGAGATCAAGGCCCGGTTCGACGAGGAGAACAACATCACCTGGGCCCGCAAGCTTGAGCGCGCTGGCGTCCACGTCGTCTACGGCATGGTGGGGCTCAAGACCCACTGCAAGCTGCTGCTGGTGGTGCGTCAGGAGGCGGACGGACTGCGCCGCTACTGCCACGTCGGCACGGGCAACTACCACCCCAAGACTGCCCGCGGATATGAGGATTTGGGCCTGCTCACATGCGACCGCGACGTCGCCCAGGACCTGACCACCCTGTTCAACCAGCTGTCCGGCTACGCCCCACGCGCCCGCTTCCGCCGTCTGCTAGTGGCACCGCGCACCGTGCGCGACGGTCTCATCGAACGCATCGATCGGGAAATCGCCAACAAGCGAGCGGGCAAGCCCGCCTGGATCCGCATCAAGGTCAACTCGATCATTGACGAGGCCTGCATCGACGCCCTGTATCGGGCCAGCCGCGCCGGGGTGGATGTTGACATCGTGGTGCGTGGCATCTGCGGCCTGCGCGCCGGCGTGCCGGGGCTGAGCGACAACATTCGGGTTCGCTCGATCCTGGGACGCTACCTGGAGCACTCGCGCATCTACGCCTTCTGCAACGACGGCGAAACCGACCTGTTCATCGGCTCGGCCGACCTCATGCACCGCAATCTCGACCGCCGGGTGGAGGCACTCGTGCGGATCACCGATCCCGTCATGATTGGCCAGCTCGAATGGCTCGTCACCCACGCTGCCAGCGATGAGGTGTCCAGTTGGTGGCTGGAGGCTGACGGCACCTGGACCCGTCACACGCACGACGCCGACGGCAACCGGCTCGAGGACATTCAGACCACCCTCATGACCTGGGCGCGTTCGCGTCTGCGGGGCGGGCACTGACAGGGCGGAATCACCGGACATGACAGATAACTCCAACACGAACGGCACCATTCGGGCGGCGGGCGCCCTGGTATGGCGCGAGGCGAAAGGTCACCTGGAGATTCTTCTCGTCCACCGTCCCCGCTACGATGACTGGTCCTTCCCCAAGGGCAAGGTCGAGCCGGGGGAGTCGGTGCGTACCTGTGCGGTGCGCGAGGTCGCCGAGGAGACCGGGGTGCAGGTCGCCCTGGGACAGCCGCTGGATACGGTGCGCTACAAGCTTCCCGATGGCTCGCGCAAGGAGGTGCGCTACTGGGCTGCGCGCGAGCTGAGCGACGACGACCCCGCCCTGCGCGCCCGCACGCCCGTGACCCCAGCCGCGGCGGAGGAGATCGACGCCGTCGAGTGGGTTCGCTCCAAGAAGGCGCGCACGCTGTTGACCCACTCAGCGGACCGCGATCTACTCGGTTCCCTGGTGGACCTGTGGGAGGACGGAAAACTCGACACCTGGACCTTCGTCCTCGTGCGTCACGCCCGTGCTGTCAAACGCTCCGTGTGGAACCGTCCCAAGGAACGCGACGCGGAGACCGACGAGGCCACCCGCCCGCTGACCCAGGACCAAGGGGAGATACGCGCGCGGGCGCTCGTACCGGTGCTGGCTGCCTACGGGGTGGCTCACGTCATCACCAGCCCGTGGCGGCGCTGCTACGACACCGTTGCTCCCTATGCGCAGGCGGCCGGCCTTGAGCTCGTCACCGAGCCGGCACTCACCGAGGCCGCGCACGCCGCCAAGCCGAAAGCCGCCCGCAAGGTGGTCTCCAAGGTGCTGCGGCGTCGCGACGTACCGGTGGCCGTGTGCACCCACCGCCCGGTGCTGCCCACCGTCATGGAGGCAATCTCGGATTACGCTCCGGGCAAGCTGCTGCGCTCCGTCCCGGATCAGGACCCGTGGCTCAAGACCGGCGAGATCATGGTGGTGCATATGGCGCGGCGTCCGCGGGGCAAGATTCGTGCCGTGGCCATTGAGAAGCAGCGCCCGGTCCTGTCAGAGGGTCGCTGAACGGCGGCACCGAGCGGCGCGCGTTGGCTTAGCCGGGTGCTGTGGTCAAGTCTCTCGGCGGGGCGCAGGTGATGGGGCGGCGGCCATGACCAGCAGACTGGGTGTGGCCTCATCCCGGAGGATGCGGGCCGGGTTCCGCCTTCTCCGGCCGTATGGCATACGCGTGCGCCGGAGAGCGCCAGACGGCGCGGGTGCGTGAGCGGGAACTGTCAGGATGAAGGACGTCGGGCCGGAGAGCGCCAGTCGGCGCGAAGGCCGCTCGTGGCGGCTTATGTTGGAGCCCGGGGCCCGTCGCGGCCCGACGTCGCTACCAGGGTAATACACCGGGGGCGTCGACCGATGCGCGTCCGCCCGCCGCGGACGACGAACGGCCACCGTCAATCGACGGCGACCGTTTTCACAGGGGTATTCGGCCTGGCGGCCTGTTACCCCCTCCTCTGCGAAGGTCTCATGAGCGAGCTCATGGACCTTCTTATCGTCGGGGTGGCGGGATTTGAACCCACGACCTCTTCGTCCCGAACGAAGCGCGCTACCAAACTGCGCCACACCCCGTGTGCGGCACAGACTATATCCGTCCGCCCGGCGCTGTGGGAAATCGTGTTCCTGAGGGGTCGGTCACCTACGTCTTGCAGTTCACGACCTTCGGGTGCGTTTCACGACCCCGGGGTGGTCGTGTTGTGTACCCCAAGGTCGTGAACTGCCTCCCAGGGTCGTCATGCGACGGCCGGTGGGCTCCGGCTGCGGTGGGCACGACCGTTCTGGGGTCGAGTGCTGGCCCGAGGCGGGCGTCACCGACCTCGCACGTCATTTGTGCCGGTTTCGGTGCGTTACAAGTGCCGGTTTCGGTGAAGAGGGGTGCGTGTCCGGGCTCAGCGCGCGGGGCGCAGGGTGAGGAGCGTGGCCTCGGGGCGGCAGGCCAGACGCACCGGCGTGTAGGGGCTCGTGCCCAGGCCGGCGGACACGTGCAGGAACATGTCTGCGGGATCGGCCGGATCCGGTTCAGCATCCGGCCAGCGGGACAGCCCCGATACGCGCCCACGGTCCAGGTCGCAGTTCGTCACCAGTGCCCCGTAGCCCGGTACACACAGCTGTCCGCCATGCGTATGCCCCGCGAAGGCGAGCCCGACGCCGTCGCCCGCCATGGCGTCAAGCACCCGCCGGTAGGGGGCGTGCATCAGCCCCAGCCGCAGGGGGCGGCTCGCGCGGTCCCGGATCGGGGCGATGGCGTCGGGACCATGGGACGCCGACTCGGTGGCGGGCGCGGGAAACATGTCCCGATCGACATGCGGGTCGTCCACCCCGACCAGATCCAGGCGGCGGTTGCCGATCGTGAGCGACCCGCGGGCGTTGGTCAGGTCCACCCAGCCGGCGGCGGTCTGCAGGTCGCGGACGCCCTCCCAGGGGAGCGCTTCGACGGCGGCTTCCTGCTCGGGATCATCACCGGACCGTGGATCCCGGCGCAGGTAGCGCGTCGGCAGCTTGAACACCGTGGTGCGGTAGTCATGGTCGCCCATGACGAAGGCACCCGGCAGGTGTGCGAAGGGCTCCAGTGCCCGCTGCAGCGGCTCCAGGCCGTTGGCGAAGGAGAGATTGTCCCCGGTGTTGACGACGACATCGGGCTGGGTGCGGGCCAGATCCCGCACCCAGGCCACGCGCGCCTCGGTGCGGTCGGTCAGGTGCAGGTCGGACAGGTGCAGGATCGTCAGTGGCTCCTCCCCGGCGTCCAACACGGGGACGTCGAGGCGGCGCAGCACCGGCATGCGCGCCTCCAGCAGCGCGTAACCGAGTACACCAACGCCGGCGGCGGTGAGGCCGCCCAGGACTGCGGCGGGGCGGGGCATATTAGTCCTCGTCGTCGTCAGAGTCGTCGTCTTGCTGGTCTTGCTGTTTTTCTGTGGAGGTTTGATCCGTCTGCGCGCCGCCGGAGTCCGAGCTCGAGGAGGGTGCGCCGGAGCCGAGACTTACCTGGTTGAATCCCTCGACCGGCTCGCCGGCCAGGGCGGCATCCATATACATCTTGAACATGGGCGCGGGCATATCGGCGCCGTACATGGTGGAGTAGTAACGCCCGCCGATGTACTGCTGATTCATGGCGTAGTAGCCGTCGGAGTGGCCGGCCCAAATGGCGGTAGCCAGCTGCGGCGTGTAACCGATGAACCAGGCGTTGTCCATCTCATCGGTCGTGCCCGTCTTTCCGGCTGCGGGCCGCCCGTTGAGCGTGGCTTCCGTCCCGGTGCCCTTGCTGGTGAGAACCGACTGGAGGGTGATGGTCACCTTGTCCGCCGCAGTGGCGTCCATGACCTGGGTGCAATTGGCCGACGGCGTGCTCATCTCATTGCCGTCAGCGTCGGTGATCGAGTCGATGGCGACCGGCGTGCAGTAGACCCCATGGGCGGCGAAGGTGGCGTAGGCATTCGCCATGGCGAGGGGGGTGGCCTCGGTACCACCGAGGACGATGGAGGGGTAGGGGTCGACGGCGTCACCGTTAGCCTTGGTCACTCCCATCTTCGCGGCCAGCTGGGTCACATTGCACACATCCATTTGGGCCAGCATCTCCGCGTAGCCGACGTTGATGGACAGCGCGGTGTTGTCCACCACCGTGTGCTTGCCGTTCTCGCTGGCGGGATCCGCGTTCTTCGGCGTCCAGGCCTCGGTGTAGATGTCCGGGTCGCAGGAGATTGTCCAGTCGGAGTTGTAGAAGGTGCGCGGGGTCGTGTTCGTGACCGTGTAGCCGGAGCGGCCCTCCTGGTACCACTGGGCCAGCGCGAAGGTCTTGAAGGCCGACCCCGGCTGGAAGCCGTTGGACTCCATACCGCCGTGCAGGTAGTCCGCCGAGTAGGAGATCTGGGTGGCGGTGGGATCGGAGCCGGAGGCCTCGCCGTAATTGGTGTTCTGCGCCATCGCCACGATGCGACCGGTTCCCGGCTCGATCGATACCAGGGCCGCCTTGACGTTCGACGGATCGCCGGTGGGCACGTAAGCCTGGACGGTGTTATTCGCGGCGTCCTGCTTGGCCGTGTCGAGCGTGGTGGTGATCTCCAGGCCGCCGCGCAGCAGGAGCTGACGTCGCTCGGCCTCGGTGGCGCCGTAGATATCGGAGTTCTCGATCTCGCCGACGACGTACTCGCAGAAATAGGCGGCCGAGCCGGCGGCCCCGCAACCGCCGACCGAATCGGTGACATGGAGCATGTCGGCGATCTGCGTGTCCAGGCCGGCCTGGTACTCCTCCTCGGTGATGAACTCTTCCTCGTACATCTTCTTGAGCACCCAGTCCATGCGGGACTTCGCCTTATCCGGGTACTGGATGGGGTCGTAGAGGCCGGGCGCATTCGTCAGCCCGGCCAGCAGCGCGGCCTCGGGGATCGACAGGTCCTTGGCGGAGTGAGAGAAGTAGTGCTGTGCGGAGGCCTCGACGCCGTAGGTCGAGGGGCCGAAGGAGGCAATGTTGAGGTAGCCCTCGAGGATCTGCTGCTTGGAGTACTTCTGCTCGACGGTGAGCGCGTACTTGATCTCCCGGAGCTTGCGGGCCACGGTGGGTGCCTTGGCGGCGGCGACGGCGGCGTCGTCGTCGTTCTGCAGGCCCGCCTCGATGAGAATATTGCGCACGTACTGCTGGGTGAGGGTGGAGGCGCCCTGGGAGCCGCCGCTGGCGTTGGAGACGATGGCGCGCACGATGCCCGCGGGGTCGACACCCTTGTGCTGGTAGAAGCGCTGGTCCTCAACGGCGACGATCGCGTTCTGCATATTCGTCGAGATGTTGTCCAGGGACACCACGATGCGGTTCTCCGCATAGAACTGGGCGATTTGGGTGCCGTCGGAGGCCTTGATAACCGAAACCTGGCTGGGCTCGAGGACGTTGAAGTCGTCGGGGAGCTCGTCGAAGAGCTGGGCGGATGCATTCGTGACCGCCGAGGCGACTCCGACGGCGGGCATGGCAAAACCTGCCGCCAGCACTCCGCCTGCGCCGGAGAGGAGCAGGAAGACCAGCAACATCGCCACGACCTGGGCAGGGGAGGAGATCGACCTGCCGCGGGAGGAAGACTTCGACATGTGCCCACACTACGGCGAAATGGCCGCCGATGGCACCGGGCCACGACGTGATCACCCTGGAAAGAGTCTTGGAAGCGGCGATGAAGAACCGCGGCGGGGCGGGGCGAAGT
>NZ_JAWDJJ010000014.1:0-2664 GCF_032465695.1 Actinomyces sp. MRS3W | reverse complement strand
GTGCGGTGCACCGACCCGGAGGTCAGCGCCGCTATGGTCGCCGAGATCGACGCCGCCAAGCGGGCGGGAGACACGCTCGGTGGCGTCGTCGAGGTCATTGCTACCGGTGTGCCCATCGGTCTGGGCACGCACGTGCAGGCGGACCGGCGGCTGGATGCCCGGCTCGCTGGCGCCATCATGGGCATTCAGGCGGTCAAAGGCGTGGAGATCGGGGATGGCTTCGCCGAGGCCGCCCGCCGTGGCTCCGCCGCCCACGATGAGATTCTCGCCCTGCATCACGGTGCGGTGGAACGCGCCAGCAACCGCGCCGGCGGCATCGAGGGCGGCATGAGCAACGGCGCCGACCTGCGCGTGCGTGCCGCCTACAAGCCCATTTCCACCGTGCCGCGCGCCCTGCGCACCGTCGACATGGCTACGGGCGAGGCGGCCACCGGACTGCATCAGCGCTCCGATACCACCGCCGTCGTCCCGGGCGCGGTCATCGCCGAGGCGATGGTGGCGCTGGTCCTTGCCGACGCCCTCCTGGAGAAGACCGGCGGTGACTCGGTGGGCGAGGCGCGGCGCAACCTCGAGGGCTATCTGGCCCGCATTGCCGAACGCACCCGTTGGTGACCGCCGCCGCGGCATCATCCACCCACGTCGAAGGAGCCGAAGTCCCATGAGTTCCCACCACGGCCGGATCGGCCATCTGGGCGGACCAGACGCCGTCGTCGACCCGGCGCTGCTGCCGATTGTGCTGGTTGGTCTGCCCGGCTCCGGAAAGACCACGGTCGCCAGGCTCCTGGCCACTGCGCTGGGCGTGCAGGTAACCGACACCGACGCGGAGATTCGCCGTCGTGCCCGCATGACCATCCCGGAGATTTTCGCCGCCGAGGGCGAGGCCGGCTTCCGGGACCGTGAGACCCGGGCGCTGCGCGCCGTGCTCACCGGCCCGGCCGCCACCAAGGGCGTGGTGGCGCTCGGCGGCGGCGCCGTGCTACGGGACGAGAACCGTCGGCTGTTGCGTGATCTCACCGTCGTCTACCTCATCGCCTCACCGGCCACCGCGGCCGGGCATGTCGGCGACGGGAGCGGACGTCCACTCATGAATCCGGCCGCCCCCACCGCCGACTCCGATGCCGCCGGACACAACGCAGGCGCGGATGTGCTGGCTCGCATGCAGGCCCTCCACCACGAGCGCGCCGACCTGTACCAGCAGGTGGCCAGTTTCTCCGTCCCCACCGACGGGCTCACCCCCGAGCAGGTTGCGGCGCTCGTGCTGGTCTCCCTGGGGGTCACCCCCTCCCGCACCGCCGCCGCGCTCGCCCCAACTCTTGGCGACGCCGAGCGGGCGCCCGCTCGGCGTCGCCAAGAGTTGGGGCGAGCGCGGCGGCGGTGCGGGAGGGGGTGACCCCCAGGGAGACCAGCACGAGCGCCGCAACCTGCTCGGGGGTGAGCCCGTCGGTGGGGACGGAGAAACTGGCCACCTGCTGGTACAGGTCGGCGCGCTCGTGGTGGAGGGCCTGCATGCGAGCCAGCACATCCGCGCCTGCGTTGTGTCCGGCGGCATCGGAGTCGGCGGTGGGGGCGGCCGGATTCATGAGTGGACGTCCGCTCCCGTCGCCGACATGCCCGGCCGCGGTGGCCGGTGAGGCGATGAGGTAGACGACGGTGAGATCACGCAACAGCCGACGGTTCTCGTCCCGTAGCACGGCGCCGCCGCCGAGCGCCACCACGCCCTTGGTGGCGGCCGGGCCGGTGAGCACGGCGCGCAGCGCCCGGGTCTCACGGTCCCGGAAGCCGGCCTCGCCCTCGGCGGCGAAAATCTCCGGGATGGTCATGCGGGCACGACGGCGAATCTCCGCGTCGGTGTCGGTTACCTGCACGCCCAGCGCAGTGGCCAGGAGCCTGGCGACCGTGGTCTTTCCGGAGCCGGGCAGACCAACCAGCACAATCGGCAGCAGCGCCGGGTCGACGACGGCGTCTGGTCCGCCCAGATGGCCGATCCGGCCGTGGTGGGAACTCATGGGACTTCGGCTCCTTCGACGTGGGTGGATGATGCCGCGGCGGCGGTCACCAACGGGTGCGTTCGGCAATGCGGGCCAGATAGCCCTCGAGGTTGCGCCGCGCCTCGCCCACCGAGTCACCGCCGGTCTTCTCCAGGAGGGCGTCGGCAAGGACCAGCGCCACCATCGCCTCGGCGATGACCGCGCCCGGGACGACGGCGGTGGTATCGGAGCGCTGATGCAGTCCGGTGGCCGCCTCGCCCGTAGCCATGTCGACGGTGCGCAGGGCGCGCGGCACGGTGGAAATGGGCTTGTAGGCGGCACGCACGCGCAGGTCGGCGCCGTTGCTCATGCCGCCCTCGATGCCGCCGGCGCGGTTGCTGGCGCGTTCCACCGCACCGTGATGCAGGGCGAGAATCTCATCGTGGGCGGCGGAGCCACGGCGGGCGGCCTCGGCGAAGCCATCCCCGATCTCCACGCCTTTGACCGCCTGAATGCCCATGATGGCGCCAGCGAGCCGGGCATCCAGCCGCCGGTCCGCCTGCACGTGCGTGCCCAGACCGATGGGCACACCGGTAGCAATGACCTCGACGACGCCACCGAGCGTGTCTCCCGCCCGCTTGGCGGCGTCGATCTCGGCGACCATAGCGGCGCTGACCTCCGGGTCGGTGCACCGCAC
>NZ_JAWDJJ010000013.1:0-2227 GCF_032465695.1 Actinomyces sp. MRS3W | reverse complement strand
CAGCCCCGGTCAGCGGCGGTCGCGGCGGACCAGACCCACGTAGCAGGCGAGGAAGCACACCAGGCCGATCGCCGCGAGCACACCGAGATCGGTGAGCCACTGGGAGGCGGTGTGCTCCCACAGGTCCTCGGCACGGTAGGGCAGGATCTCGTTCATCTCCACCGTCGCAGCGGCCATGGCGTAGCCCCAGCGGGCCGGGATGAACCAGGCCAGCTGTTCGAAGACGGCGCGCCCGCTGATGGGGATGACGCCGCCGGCCAGCACCAGCTGCGCCATGATCGTGACCACGAGCACCGGCATGACCTGCTCGGAAGTGGAGACGTAGGCAGAAACCGTCAGGCCCAGCAGTCCAGAGACGAAGGCAACCACCCAGCAGCACACGGCCAGTTCAAGTCCCGGCACCCCGAGGAGGATGGCGTCAGTGGGGGCGTCGTTGAGGAGCAGGGCAATACCGACCATGATCGCGGTCTGGACCGTGACGATGAGGGCCAGCACAATCGACTTGGCAACCATGTAGGAGCCCGCACGCAGGCCGACCGCTTTCTCGCGCAGGTAGACGTCCCGCTCCCCCACCAGCTCGCGGATGGTGGCGGCCATGCCGGAGAAGGCGGCGCCGGTGATGAGGATGACCAGCAGTTCAAGCGCCTGCGTGGAGTAGGTGACGCAGGGTTCCTCCGGTGTGGGGTCGGGCAGGTTGGGCACGGCGAAGCCCCAGTCGCCGGCAATGGCCTTGGTGAGCAGACCAATAATGATCGGCAGCGCCAGCATGAACACCAGATAGGAGGGGTCGGCGGCGATGATCCGCAGGTGGCGGCGCACCAGGGTGGAGACCTGCCGTAGGGCGGTCTGTTGCGGGGCCTGAGCGCCGTCGGTGTGGGCCGTCGTCGTGAGCTTGCGGCCATCGCCGCGGCGGGTGGTGGGAACGGTCGCCTCCAGGTGAGCGCGCAGCTCGGAGGCGTGGTTGCGGATGAGGGCGTAGACGTCCGCGAAGCCGTCGATGGCGACCGGGTCCGGGAACCCTCCGCGGGGGGTGCTGACGACCAGACGGCCCTGCCGCCCGAACTCGGCCAGGCGCTCGCGGAAGTAGGGAATGACCTGCCGGGGTGCGCCGAAGTACACCGGGGTGCCGCCGGCGGCGAGGATGAGGACCTTGTCCGCCCGGTCGATGTGGTTCTCGTTGTGGGTCACCACCACCACGGTGCGGCCGGTGTCGCCCGGGCGGGTGCCGTGGGCGAGCGAGGCGAGCAGGTCCATGACGTCGCGGTCGAGCTGGGGGTCCAGGCCGGAGGTGGGCTCATCCAGGAAGAGCAGGGAGGGGCGGGTGAGCAGCTCGATCGCGGTGGACACGCGCTTGCGCTGACCGCCGGAGAGCTTCTTGACCCGCTTATCCACGTGCTCGCTCAGGTCCAGGTCCTCCAGGACCTCGTTGATGCGCTGGGTGCGTTCAGCCTTGGACACGTCCTTGGCGAAGCGCAGCTCGGCGGCGTACTCGAGGGTCTGGCGCACGGTGAGGGCGGAGTGGACGACGTCGTTCTGGGGGACCACGCCGATCTTGTTACGCATGACCGGGTAGTGCTCGTAGACGTCCAGGCCGTCGAAGAGCACCTGCCCCTGCTGCGCCTTCTGCTCACCGGTGAGGGCCTTGAGGAGGGTGGATTTCCCGGCGCCGGAGGGGCCGACGACGGCGAGGAGCTCGTTGCCGGGCAGGGAGAAGGAGACGCCGTCAAGGAGGACGAGCTTGCCGTCGTTGACGGAGAAGGTGAGGTCCCGGCCGACGAGCTCGCCGGCGGCGGTGGCGACCTGTACCTCGCAGGTGCCGTCGGGGCTGATGACCACGAAGGTGGAGCCCATGCCGAAGGTGGTCGGCTGGGTGACGACGTAGCTGCTGATGCGCTGTTGGCCGACGAAGATGCCGTTGGTGGAGCGCAGGTCGGTGACGACGATGCCCTGCGGGGTGAGGTCGACCCGGGCGTGGTGTCCGGACACGCGCGGGTCGTCCAGGCGCAGGTTGGCGTCCGGGGCGCGGCCGATGGTGCCGGAGGAGGTGATCGTCACCTTGGCGACGGTTCGGCGCGGCCCGGCGGGGAAGCCGCCGGTGCCCCCGGAGGAGGCCGAAGCGGCCAAGCCGGTCCCGGTGGAGGCGGCCGAGGCCGCCGAGCGCGTCGGCATCATGCGGGTATCGGAGACCGTCTCGGCCGAGGCGGCGTACTGGGCCGACGCGCTCGGC
>NZ_JAWDJJ010000012.1:0-920 GCF_032465695.1 Actinomyces sp. MRS3W | reverse complement strand
GTCGGGGCGGGCGGCGGGGTCGTGGAGGTGGCCGCCCATCTCGACGTCGAGCCCGGCGGTCAGCGACATGCGGGCGGCGTCGGGCAGGTCGGCGGCCACGCCGTGCGGGATGAGGTTCTCCACGCCGGAGGCGTCGCCGACGATGGCGCCGGTGAAGCCGAGTTCGTCCTTGAGCAGGTCGGTGAGCAGGCGCCGGTTGGCGTGAACGGGGCGCCCGTTGACGGTGTTGAAGGAGGCCATGACGGAGCCGGTTCCGGCGTCCACGCAGGCGGCGAAGGGCGGCAGGTAGACGGAGCGGAGCCGCTGGTCGGAGACGTCGACGGTGTTGTAGTCGCGGCCGCCCTCGGCGGCGCCGTAGCCGATGAAGTGCTTGGCGGTGGCCACCATGGTGCCGGGCTCGTCCAGGTGCTCGTGCTGGTAGCCGGCCACCATGGCAGCCCCCATGCGGGAGGTGAGCAGGGGGTCCTCGCCGAAGCCCTCGGCGACGCGTCCCCAGCGGGGATCGCGGGAGACATCGACCATGGGTGAGAAGGTCCAGGTGACGCCGCCGGAGCGTGCCTCGGCGGCGGAGACGGCGGCGCAGGTGCAGGCGATGGCGGTGGAGAAGGAGGCGCCCATGGCCAACGGGGTGGGGAAGGTGGTGCGCTGGCCGTGGATGACGTCGAGCCCGATGAGCAGGGGGATGCCGTGGGCGGATTCCTCGACGGCGGCGCGCTGGACGGCGTTGGTGTCCGCCGCGTTGCCGGGCCAGAACAGGGCGCCAATGCCGGCGCGGGCGGCCTCCAGGCACTCCTTAGTGGTCATCTTGAAGGTGATCTGGATCTGGGCGAGCTTCTCCTCCCAGGAGAGCTCGGCGAGGATGTTCTCCACGCGCTCGCGCTGGGCGTCGGTGAGTTGGTCGGCGGGGGCGAGGCCGGGGG
>NZ_JAWDJJ010000011.1:0-7632 GCF_032465695.1 Actinomyces sp. MRS3W | reverse complement strand
GAGTATTACGGGCCCGGCGAGCTGACCCGCATCGTGACCCGCTCTGCCCGCCTGTTGGGAGTGAACATCGACGCCGACGCCGCCGGTGAGCTGGCCCGCCGCTCCCGCGGCACTCCCCGTATTGCCAATCGCCTGCTGCGTCGGGTCCAGGACTGGGCGGAGGTGCACGGCACTCCCGGCCGCCTGGATCTGGCCGCCACTCGGGGCGCCCTGGAGGTCTTCGAGGTCGACGCCCTGGGTCTGGACCGCCTGGACCGCTCCGTGCTGGAGGTGCTGTGCACGCGCTTCGCCGGTGCCCCCGTAGGGCTGAGCACCCTGGCGGTCAGCGTCGGGGAGGAGCCCGAGACGATCGAGACGGTCGCCGAGCCCTACCTGTTCCGTGAGGGGCTGCTGGTGCGCACACCGCGCGGGCGTATGGCGACCCCGGCTGCATATGAGCATCTGGGGCTGACACCGCCCGCCGACGGCGTGTTGTTCACATGACGGCGCGCCCCACGCGGCCGGGAAGGGGTACGTGTCACACTCCCGCGCGCTGCTGCTCACCGCCGTGCCCGGCGACGGTGGCCTAGACTCGACAGGCGCCGTCGTCGCGACGGCTAAGAACTCTTGACGAACGGAGTCATATCCATGGACCCCATGCTGCTCATGCTCATCATCATGCTGCTGGCCTTCTGGCTCATGTCGCGGTTCGCCCGCAAACAACAGCAGAAGATGGCCGATGAGCAGAAGCGCCGCACCGAGGAAGCGCTTGTGCCCGGTACCTGGGTGCGCACCCGAGCCGGTTTCTACGGGACCGTGGTCGAGGTTGACGGTGATGTGGTCACCCTGGCGACGCCGCTGGGGGATGAGTCCCTGTGGGCCAAGGCCGCGATTGTCGGCGCTGAGGAGCCTCCCTTCGCCGACGCACAGGATGAGGAGGAGGACGCTGAGGAAGGCGTCGAGGAGGAGGCCGCCCCGGCCGAGCTCGAGGCTGACGCCGCGAACGACTCACCGGACGAGTCGGCTTCCGAGACGGAAACGCCCCAGGCCTGAGGCCCGATCAGTTCTTCGGAGGAGAGGACCGCGTGTCCACCACACAGCTCAAGCATCCGGGTCGACGCCTGCTGGTGCTGCTCCTGGTCATTGTGCTCGGCTATGCGGCCCTGGGAGTCGGCGCCGCCACGGGCCGTACCCAGATGACGCCGGGTCTTGCCCTCGATCTCGAGGGCGGCACCCAGATCATCCTGACTCCGACCACGACCGATGGCTCGGAGATCACCGACGAGGACCTCAATCAGGCCATTGAGATCATTCGACAGCGTGTCGATGCCACCGGCGTGTCCGAGGCGCAGATATCCCGGCAGGGCGGGAACAACATCATGGTGTCGCTGCCCGGCACCCCCAGCGAGGAGACGCTCGACCTGGTGCGCACCTCGGCGGTGCTCTACTTCCGGCCCGTCATCCGCATTCTGCAAGCCAACGCCGCCACCTACGCCGAGGCCCAGAACCAGTTCGCGGCCAGTGCCGCTACCGCAGAGGCCACCGACGCAGCTGAGGCTGCACCCACCGACTCTGCCGCCGACGCAGCCGAGGCTGCACCGACCGACGCGACCACTGATGCTGCGGAAGACGACGCGAGCCAGGCGCCCGTGGAGACGGTGACCACCGAGGAAATGGCCACCACCCTGGCCGACGTCAATGGCGATGGGACTATCAGCACCGAACCGCTGGAGTCCACCTCTGACGACAACTCCTCCGACTCCTGGATCTCCGAGCAGCTGCTCTACGACGCCTATCTCACCGACTGCACCGCCGAGGACTCGCTTACGGGCGAGGCGCAGGACCCGGATGCCGCCGTCATCTCCTGCGCACGCGATGGCAGCGGCACCATTTACATACTCGGACCCGCGGACATTGCCGGCACCAACATCGCCCAGGCCTCCTCCGGCCTGGAGACCACGAGCCAGGGCACCACCACGAACAATTGGGTGGTCTCTCTCGAATTCGACGACGCGGGAACCCAGGCCTTCGCCGATGTCTCCGAGCGCCTCATCGCCTACCGGGATGCGGCCACCGCCGCCTCCGCCTCCGGCACCACCGATGCCACCTCCACCGATTCTCAGAAGGCCCAGTTCGCCATTGTGCTCGACGGGCTGACCATCATGGCCTCCGGCTTCAACGAGGATGTCACCACTGCCATCACCGACGGACGCGTCCAGATTTCCGGGAACTTCAGCCAGACCCAGGCCAATACGCTCGCCAACCAGCTGTCCTTCGGGTCCTTGCCGCTGTCCTTCACCGTCCAGTCCGAACAACACATCTCCGCGACACTGGGCACCGAGCAGTTGCGCAACGGGCTCATCGCCGGGCTCATCGGCTTCGCCCTTATCGTGTTGTACCTGGCCTGGCAGTACCGCGGCTTGGGAATCGTTGCCGTCGCCTCGCTGCTCGTGGCCGCCGCCGGTACCTACCTGGTCATCGCCCTGCTCAGCTGGGGCATGGGCTACCGCCTGTCTCTGGCGGGGGTGGCCGGCCTCATCATCGCCATCGGCATCACCATGGACTCCTTCATCGTCTACTTCGAGCGCATCCGCGACGAGGTACGCAATGGCCGCACGCTGGTCGCCGCCGTCGACGAGGGATGGCGGCATGCCCGACGCACCATCATCGTCTCCGACTCGGTCAACCTGTTGGCCGCGGTGGTCTTGTACTTCCTCGCCGTCGGGGGAGTGCAGGGCTTCGCCTTCACACTGGGGGTGACTACCGTCGTCGACCTGGCGGTCATCATCGCCTTCACCCACCCGATGATGGTGTGGATCCTGCGGTTCCGCTTCTTCGGCGAGGGACACCGGCTGTCCGGGCTCGATCCGGAGCACCTGGGAGCCCGCTCCCAAGCGGCCTACCGGGGCGGGCTGCTGGCCACGGCGGCCGCCGCCGGCCCATCGCTGGCCCGTCGTCGAGCCGAAGCTCGTCGCGCCCAGGAGACCCAGGATGCCCCGGTGTCCACGAGCGGAAAGGACGGTGAGGACAAGTGACCTCCCTCGCCCAGCTCGGCAACGAGCTCTATTCCGGAAAGACCTCCTTCCCGTTCATCGGTAAGCGCCGTATCTGGTACACCATTGCCGGTCTCATCGTGGTCGGCTCAATCGTGCTCATCGCCACCGTCGGACTGACCCCCGGCATCGACTTCCGTGGCGGTTCGGAGATCACCATCACCTCCATTGCCTCCCCGGATGTCGGCCCCGCCAACGACGTGCTCGCCGACGAGGGACTTTCCTCCGGTGCCTCGGTGACCACCATGGGGTCGGCCTCGGTGCGCGTGCAAACCAACGAACTGAGCAATGACGAGCTCAACACGTTGTCGACCGCCCTGGCCGACGCCTACGGGGTCAGCGATACGGATGTATCCGCCACCACCATCGGTCCCACCTGGTCCTCCGACGTGACCAACAAGGGCATCCGCGGGCTGGTGATCTTCTTCGTCCTGGTCGGCGGCCTCATCTGGGCGTACTTCCGCACCTGGAAGATGGCGGCGGCCGCACTGCTCGCCCTCGGCCACGACATCGTGGTCACCGTGGGTGTCTATGCCGCCAGCGGCTTCGAAGTGACGCCCGCCACCATTATTGGTGTGCTCACCATCCTCGGTTACTCGCTGTATGACACGGTCGTCGTGTTCGACAAGGTCCGGGAGAACACCGACGGCTTCGCCACCCAGAACCGCTCGACCTACGCCGAGCTGGCCAACCTGGCGGTCAACCAGTCCCTCATCCGCTCCATTAACACCTCCATCGTGGGGGTGCTGCCGGTGGCCTCGCTGCTCGTGGTCGGTGCCTTCATCCTCGGCGCCGGCACGCTGCGGGATATTGCGCTCACTCTGTTCATCGGCATGATCGCCGGAACCCTGTCCTCGCTATTCCTGGCCACGCCCTTGCTGGTCGATTTGCGCAGTCGCGAGCAGGTGGTTCGTCAACAGGCCGCCAAGGTCGCCCAGGCCCGCGAGGAGCGCGTTGCCGCTGCGGGCGACGACCCGGAGGCGCTCGCCGCCATCGCCGCCGCTCCGGCCGCGGCCCCCGTCATTCCCGGTCACCATCTCGGAATCTCCGCCCAGCCCAAGAGGAAGAAGAAGCGGTCATGACCAGATCTCCCGCACTGCCCCGCGAGCTCACTCAGCTTGTCGTGGACAATCTCCGTGAAATCCCCGACTTCCCCGAACCCGGGGTGCTGTTCCGGGACATCACCCCACTGCTGTCCAATGGGGAAGCCTTCGCCAACCTCATTGATGGCCTGGCCGCCCACTATCGCGGTCACATCGATGCCGTCGCCGGCCTGGAGTCCCGCGGCTTCATCCTCGCCGCCCCGCTGGCGGTCCACCTGGGGATCGGTATGGTGACGGTGCGCAAGGCCGGGAAGCTGCCCGGGCCGGTCCTGGGCGTCGACTACGCCCTGGAGTACGGGACGGCCCGCATGGAGCTACGCCCGGAAACGGTGACGCCGGGCTCGCGCGTGCTGGTCATTGACGACGTGCTCGCCACCGGGGGCACCGCCGCGGCGTCGATCAGCCTGCTTGAGCAGGCCGGTGCCCGGGTTGAGGCCATCTGCATGTTGCTGGAACTGGCCGGCCTGGGTGGGCGCGGCAAGCTCCCCGGGCGGGACATCGACTCCGTCGTCGTCTTCGAATCCGCCTGAGCCGCCCGCCCCGGATATTGGCGCCGGATGACGGCTCAGGCGGCTATGATCCGGGTATGACGACGGACACGCGCAGCGGCACCGGCACGGCCGATGAAACGGTGGTGCCCGGGTCCCGCGTGCGCAGCCGCCTGGCGTGGTTCGGCGCGCGTGGGCACTCCACACCACCCGCCATTGAACCGCTCATGCGCGCGCTGCGCGCCAACCACCCCAAGGCGGATACGAGCCTCATCGTGCGCGCCTACCGGGTTGCGGAGAAGGCCCACGCCGGCCAGACGCGCAAGTCCGGCGAGCCTTACATCACCCACCCGGTGGCGGTGGCCACCATCCTCGCCGAGCTGGGCATGACCCCGCAGACGCTCGCCGCCGCTTTGCTGCATGACACGGTGGAGGACACCGACTACACCCTGGAGCGGCTGCGCGCCGACTTCGGCGATGAGATCGCGCTGCTGGTGGACGGCGTCACCAAACTGGACAAGGTCCAGTACGGGGATGCGGCTCAGGCGGAAACGGTTCGCAAGATGATCGTGGCCATGTCCAAGGACATCCGCGTCCTGGTTATTAAGCTCGGCGACCGACTCCACAACGCCCGCACCTGGAAGTATGTCCCCGAGGAGGCGGCTGCGCGCAAGGCCAAGGAGACCCTCGAGATCTACGCTCCGTTGGCGCACCGGCTGGGTATGAACACCATCAAGTGGGAGCTTGAGGACCGCTCCTTCAAGGCGCTCTACCCGGGCGTGTACGACGAGATCGAGCACCTGGTAGCCGAACGGGCGCCCGCCCGCGAGGAATACCTACGGCAGGTGCGGCTGCAGATCGAAGAGGACCTGCGGGTCAACAAGATCAAGGGCATCGTCACCGGCCGCCCCAAGCACTATTACTCGATCTACCAGAAGATGATCGTGCGCGGCAAAGACTTCGACGACATCTACGATCTGGTGGCCGTGCGCGTCATCGTCGACACGGTTCAAGACTGCTATGCGGTGCTGGGCGCACTGCACTCCCGCTGGACACCCATGTCCGGCCGGTTCAAGGACTACATCGCCGTCCCTAAATTCAACCTCTACCAATCCCTGCACACCACCGTCATCGGGCCGGGCGGCAAACCCGTCGAAATCCAGATCCGCACCCACGAGATGCACCGCATGGCGGAGTACGGCGTGGCCGCGCATTGGAAATACAAGGAGGACCCCAACGCGACCGGTCCCAGTCCGCTCGGCGGTGGCCCGGGCGACTCGGACGCCGGCGAGCTCGGCTGGCTGCGCCAGCTGGTCGACTGGCAGAAGGAAACGCAGGACCCCGCCGAGTTCTTGGACTCGCTGCGCTATGAGATGTCCGGCGGGCAGGTGTACGTCTTCACCCCCAAGGGGGATGTGCTGGCACTGCCGAGCGGATCCACCCCGGTGGACTTCGCCTATTCGGTGCACACCGAGGTCGGACACCGCACGGTGGGAGCCCGGGTCAACAGCCGCTTGGTCCCGTTGGACACCAAACTGGAGAACGGCGACACCGTCGAGGTATTCACCTCCAAGGCGCAGGGCGCCGGGCCCAGCCGCGACTGGCTCAACTTCGTCGGCTCCACGCGCGCCCGCAACAAGATCAAGGCCTGGTTCTCCAAGGAACGGCGCGAAGAGGCCATCGAGGCGGGCAAGGGTGCGATCGCCCGAGCCATGCGCAAGAAGGACCTGCCGATTCAGCGGCTCATGAGCCACGAATCGCTCATGAACGTGGCCGAGACGCTCAACAAACAGGACGTGGACGGCCTGTACGCGGCAGTGGGCGAGGGACACGTCTCCGCCCAGCACGTCGTCGACACCCTGGTCGCTTCCATGGGCGGGGAAGCCGGCGCCGAGGAGACTCTCGCCGAAGGCGTGCTGCCCACCCGTGCCGCTTCCGTGCAGCAGCGCTCGCACGCCGGTGACCCCGGCGTCGTCGTTGAGGGTATGGACGAGGGCGATGTTTACGTCAAGCTCGCCCGCTGCTGCACCCCCATGCCCGGCGACGAGATCGTCGGCTTCGTCACCCGTGGGTCCGGTCTTTCGGTGCACCGCGCCGACTGCCAGAACGTCGAGCAGCTCAGGCACCAGCCCGAGCGCATTCTCAAGGTGCGGTGGGCCGACCACGCCCAGAGTGCCTACCTGGTCCAGGTAGAGGTGGAAGCGCTCGACCGCGGCGGGCTGCTGGCCGACATCACCCGGGTGCTGGCAGACAACCACGTCAACCTCATCAGCGCGAATGTCGGCACCTCCCGTGACCGGGTTGTCGTCGGCAGATTCGTCGTCGAATTGGCCGCTGCCAGCCACCTCGACCACACCCTGGCCTCCCTGCGCCGGATCGACGGCGTCTTCGAGGCTCGGCGGCTGACCTCCTCAGCCACCCGTCGGCAGCACGAGCACGACGCCGCTCACGACGCCTGACGTGTCGGGGCATAGAGGTCGGCGATGAGTTTGCGTGCGCGGATCAGTCCCCACTTGCCTCCGCCTCGGCAGCGGTTGAGCGCGATCTCCAGCTCATGACGGCGCAGGCCGGCGCGGCGGGCACGCAACACCGCATAGACGGCCACATCGGGCGGCGCCGTGCGGGCCAGATCGACGACGGCGCGCACCAGCGTGAGGCAGGGCAGGTCACCGACCCGGGCGATGACGATGTCGTCAAGTTCGGAAGCGCGACGCACCTCCAGGTGGGACGGCGGGCGGCCCCCGGTATGCACCCACAGCGCCGTGCGTCCGGCTACGACGCAACCGGTCGGCAATGTCCTCGCGATGGCGCACGCCCGCCCGGACGCGCTCTCCAGCACGTCCACGGGCACGAATTCGCCCAGAACCCGCGCCAGCAGACGCTCATCCAGCCCGTGACAGCGCAACACGGCCAGCTCCCGGCGGGGCAGCACTCCCAGAATCGGTGCCACGGGGCCGGGTAGCTGGTGTGCCAGCGCAGCCGGGGCGGGCACGGTACGCGCGTGATCGG
>NZ_JAWDJJ010000010.1:0-12993 GCF_032465695.1 Actinomyces sp. MRS3W | reverse complement strand
GTGCCGGTGCGTGGGTCAACCCACTCCTCTCCGGCCTCCTCGGCGCGCTCCTTGTCCCGCTGCTCCCGACGGGTGAGCGGACGGTTGGGATCACCGATCTGGGGAATGCCCACGGTGTCGACCGAATCCGCCTGCGCCATGCGAGCGGCACGCTCAGCAGCGCGGGCACGCCGCTGTTCGTCGGCGCGCCGCATCTGGATGTCAATGAGGAACAGGAAGACGCCCACCAACAGCGCCAGACCACCGACAACGAGGCCCGGAATGAGCCAGGGGGTGCTCACATGCCGCGGCCACGACAGCGACAGCTGGGGGGCATCGGAGGCACCATCGGTGGCCACCAGCACGACCAGGTCGGAGCTGGCGGCATCCAGTTCAAGCGTGGCCGAGCCGGTACCGGTCTTGGTGGCGATCCACAGGTCCGAGTCGGCCGGGTTGGCGTCGCTGTTCTCCAGCACGGTGCAGCCATCAGCATCCTGCGATGCCTGCGCCGTCGCCTCAGTCGCCGCCTCCGTCGGCGTGTCGGTTGCAGTGGCCGCCGGGGCGGCTTCCTCAGGGCAGGAAGTTGTCACCGTCTGCGCGGCCAGCGTGTCCCAGTCAGTCAGGCCAGTCACCGAAATGTACGGGTCGGAGGCGAGCCAAGCGTCGACGTCGTAGTCGTGCCCGACGGCGATGAAAACCTGCTGGTCAGATGACGCGGCGGTGGCGGTCACCTCGACGTCGGATTCGACAAGGCTGAGCACGCCCGGCTCGGTGACGACGTAGTGCTGGTCGGGGCTCTGGGCGAGCGTCGCCCGGGCAGTGGAACTTGGGCGCCACACGGTGGCGGAGCAAACTGCCAGGGCAATGGCGATCAGGCCAAGAACGGCAATGATCACGCTCAGGATCCGTCGATTCACGACGTAGTTCTCCTCGGATTCGTGGACATGGACTCGCCGACACGGTCGGCGGGCGCGCGTGACTCGCACCGGCACCATAACGATGCCTGACGCAGCCATATGTCAGAATCCCACGACTTCGGCCGCTTTGCACCGTTCTCGGCGAAGATCACAGATTCCGACGCTACCAGCACCGGCCACCGTACCCGCCTCGGGGGCCTGTCAGAAGCGCGTGGGGGCCGTGTGGCACCGGATACGGGCGCCGCAGATAGCGTGCCATCGCCCCGGGCGTGTCGCGCAACGCTCGCCGATCGCGTCACCGGCACCGCTGCCGCCCGTCCCGGTTCTCGCTGGTTTCCGCCGTCTACGAGAACCACGCGCGGTGTCCCCGGCCAGCTCCGAGAGGACCCCGTGAGAACGCTGAGAATTTGCCGATTCCACGCGCATGAAGCAGGGGCTAGTCTGGGGCCGTGGGCCGTCCCGACCCGGCCCCCGGGAGGAGAAGTGACGTGGCCGAGGACACCGAAGGGTTCGCCATCACCATGCGCGGATACGATCGCGCGCAGGTGGACCAGCGACTGGAAGCACTCAATCGCCAACTCCAGGATGCGCGACGCGAGGTCGCCAGTCTGGATCAGCGGGCGATGACCCTGGCCGGCGAACTCGCCGAGGCCCAACGACGCCTACGTGAAACCGACAAACCCACTTACGCGGGCCTCGGCTCGCGCATCGAGCAGCTGCTGCGTAATGCCGAGGAGCAGAGCGCCTCCGTCTTGTCCAAGGCCAACGCGGAGGCCAACGCGTTGCTCACCCGCACCCGCGCCAACGCCGCTCACCTCTCCGAACGCAGTTCCTCCGAAGCCGCCACGCTCTTGTCCGACGCCCGTCGGGAAGCCGGCGAGCTGCGTTCGCGCAGCGAGAGCGAAGCGGGCACGACGCTAGCGAACGCGCAGGCACGGGCCGATGAGCTGGTGGGCACGGCCGAGCGCCGGGCCGCCCAGATCACCGCCGACGCCGAATCGGCCGCCACTGAACTACGCGCCTCCGCCGAACGACAAGCGCAGGTCGTCCTCACCGAGGCGAAGAAGTCCGCCGCCGAGCTGACCGTCGCCGCCGAGCGGGAGGCCGCCACCGTGCGCGACACCGCCGCCCAGGAGGCCGAGGAGCTGCGCCGCACGTCGACGGAACAGGCCGAGTCGACCCTCACCTCCGCCCGGGAAGAGGCCGATCGCGCCGTCGAGAAGGCACGCACCGAGGCGGAGGAACTGCTCACCACCGCCCGCCGCGAGTCCGAAGAGCTGCGCCGGTCGGCGCAGGCCGACGCCGAGGCCGCACGCGCCGAAGCCGCTGAGCTGCGTCAGCAGGCGACCCTTGATGTCGCCGCCGCCCACGAGGCCGCTGCGCAGGAGGACGCGGCAGCACATGAATCCGCACGCGCCCGCATCGCCGAGATGCACGAACAGGCGCAGGCCCAGGCCGCCGATGCCGAGGCCCGGCTGCAGGAGGCGCTGGAGCGCGCCGAGAATGTGCGGGCTCAAACCGACCAATCGGCTCAGGCCCGCCAGGAGGAAGCCGCCCGCCAGGCCGAGGAGATGCTGCGGCAGGCCCGTGAAGAGGCCAAACAGCTGGTTGAGGATGCGCGCGCCGACGCCGACGCCGAGAAGTCCGCAGCTGCCCGCGACGTGGAGGAGCTGGAGCGCCAGCGCGACTCCGTGGCCAGCTACTTGGAGGAGATGCGCGGCGTGTTGGGCAACGCGGTACCCCAGGCGCCGGTTTTCTCCGACGTCATCACCGAGGCGCTCCACGACGACGAGGCGCAAGACCTCGACGCTGCAGACACCAATGTCAGCCAGGACGCGGGCGACGCGGCTGATACCTCAAGCGCCGGTACGGCCGACACGCCCATTGCTGAGGACGACGCATCCGGCGAGAACGCGCGCGTCTAGCCTTGCCTTGCCTGCAGGGCCCAGCGGCTTGGCTCTGATATCGCGTCATATCAGGGCCAAGCGCGACGCACCATGCCGATCGTCTCCTCTACCGAGACGCCCAGACTGTGCATGGTGGTAACGAACCGCAGCACCTCGCGTTCACCCGCAACTCCGGACTGGTCACGGACGAACGTGCCGCGCCGTCCCCGGCCCTCGATGTAGCCCTGTGTTTCCAACTCCCGATACGCCTTCGCCGCCGTGTTGACCGCGATGTTCAGCTGTGCGGCGAGCGCGCGGGTGGGAGGCAGCCGGGTGCCCGGGGAGAGGCGGCCGGTCTGAATGTCGGCGCTGATCGCCGTGCAGATTTGCCAGAACACGGGCTCGCTGGACGCGGGGTCCACCTCAATGTCAAGCCGTGCAGTGCGGCTGCTTTCGGGTGGTTGCGTCGGTGACTGAGGAGGGTGTACCGAGTCTGGGCAGGAAGCGGTCATACCTCTAGTGTGCGGCAAATGGACGGAGGGCACCACAGATTTCTGCCGCCTCGTAGGCTACGTGCATGCCTATCGCGGACCCCGACTCTTCCCCCACCGACCCTGCCACCGGCGACCAGAACGCCTCCGGGGCGCCCGGCTGGGCGCAGCGACGTCGTGAGGCCGCCACCGAGCGGGCACGTATGCTCCAGGCACGCCAGCAAGCGGAGCATCAACGGGCGGCGCGAATCGTTGCTCTGTTCCTCAACGTCGCCCTCGCCGAGGGACTGGAGCCGACGCGGCTGCGGGTCAAGGGTTACGGCGGTGGAACGGCGCGCACCCCGCTGACCGGCTGGTACCTGCGCAATGATCAGTCGGTGGCCATCGACACCGCTGGCCGCTTCTACATCCTCACCCAGCCGTTGACCGTGCGCGATCGTCTGTTCGGGGTGACGCCGCGGAACGAACCGGTACCCCTGACCATTGGCGAGGGCGGCCGCGACGGCGACATCGTGCCGCTGCGCACGGCTCTGGATCGTCTGCTGCCCGGCTGGGAGGAGCGTTCCCCCGAGCCCCTGGCGTAGATGGTTGGGTGGGTGCCGAAAGCGGCGGGGACGAGACGCGCTGGTACTTGAGGGCCGGCCGGGCTTGACGCAGTGCGAGGCGACGACGAGGCCCGCGCGCGGGTCACCATAGCCCCCGCTCCCAGCAGGAGGTGTGCCAATGCCGACGCTCCTCCAGACCGCGTTCCGGCCCGAACAGCGACTCATTGCTCCACGCCACAACATGCGGCGTGCCGGCGGAGATCGTCTGATTGCAGCCGGGGCAGATGTAGGTCTTGGCCCCGCCGCGCACGCGACGCACCGTGAACTCGGCGCCCCCGGGGCCGGTCTGGGTGCGCGGCAAGGATTCCAGTCGGCTCATGTCCAGGGGCCTGTGTCCGGCCCCGTAGGGGCGTTTGGAGCTCCGGGATCCGTGACGTGCCATGTGCTGACTGTAATGCCACGCGGGGCCCGGTTCACCCCTTGACGGAGCCGGCCATGAGACCGCCGACGAAGTACTTGCCGAGGAAGATGTACACGAGCAGCGTCGGCACCGACGCGATGAGCGCACCGGACATGGAGGCGCCGTAGTCGGCCATGATCGACCCGTGTGCCAGGTTGTTGAGCGCCAGGGTCACCGGCCCGGACTGGGCCCCGCCGCCGAAGAACAAAGCGAACAGGAAGTCATTCCACGCGCTGGTGAACTGCCAGATGATGACCACCACGAAGCTGGGCACTGAGATGGGCAGCACCACGGAGAAGTAGGTGCGCAGCATTCCCGCACCATCCACGCTGGCCGCCTCGATGAGTTCATCGGGGATGGTCTCGTAGTAGTTGCGGAAGATGAGCGTGCAGATGGGGATGCCATAGACCACGTGCATGAGGATGAGCGTCGGGATGCCGAAGCCGAGGCCCACGCCGGTCACCAGGCGCATCAACGGGATCATGACCGCCTGGTAGGGGATGAACATGCCGAACAGGATGAGGGTGAAGACTACATTCGCCCCCGGGAAACGCCACTTGGACAGCACGAAGCCGTTGGCGGAACCGAGCATCGCGGAGATGAGCGAGGAGGGGATGACGAGTGCGAGGGAGCGCACCAGGCCGCCCTTGAGTTCATTCCACGCATTGGCCCAGTTGGTGGTGTCCCAACTGTCTGGCAGGTACCAGGTGGTAGCCGGCGAGGCTTCGGCGCCGTTCTTGAACGACGTGACGAACAGGACGTACACGGGAATGAGCACGAAGATGAGGGACAGTAGCAGCAGCACGTAGCGCAGCACCCTGCCCCAGGCGATGCCACGGGTCCGGGCGACGGGACGTCTGGCGGTGAGGACGCTGGCGTCGGCAGCCATGATCAGGACCTGCCCTTCGCGTCGTGAATGAGGTACGGGATGACCGCGATAGCGACGACGACCAGCAGGATCGTGCCGACCGCCGCGGCGTTGGAGTAGTCGTTATCCGTCATGAAGTTGAACATGTCGATGGCGGGCACCTTCGTGGAGTAGGTGCGCTGGTCCGTGATGGACATGATGAGGTCGAAGGACTTCAGGGACATGTGGCCGATGATGATGACGGCGCTCAGGGCGATCGGCGTGAGTTGGGGGAAGATGATCGACTTGTACAGCTGCCACTCATTGGCGCCGTCGACGCGGGCGGCATCGCGCAGATCGTCGTCGATGCCGCGAAAGCCCGCCAGGAACAGGGCCATGACGTACCCGGCCAGCTGCCAGATCGCGGGGATGGCGATGGCGAGGATGCCGAAGGTGATGTTCTGCGTCCAGCTGTTCTCCAGGAACCGCAACCCCATCATCTCGAACAGGCGGTTGAGCCCGGAGGCCTGCGCCCCCTGGGCGGAGTTCAGTAGCCACCGCCATACCACACCAGAGGCCACGAAGGACACGGCCATGGGGAACAGGAACACCGAGCGGAAGAGACCCTCGCCCTTAATCGGTTTGTCCAGCAGCCACGCCCACACGAAGCCGATCACGAGGGTCCCGGCCAAGAAGGTGATGGTGAACAGGATGAGGTTGAGGAAGGAGTGCTGGAAGTTCGGGTTCTTGAACAGGTTGATGAAGTTCTCCAGGCCGACCACGTGGGAGGACTTCCTGCCGGACACCTGCGCCGCGGTGTGCATGTCCAGCAGGGAGGTGTTGATGTTCACGCCGATCATGCCGTAGACGAAAATGCCCACGAGGATGAGGGACGGCGAGATGAGCAGCAGGCCGGGTCCCCACTTCCTCCAGTTCGCCTGCTTGCGCCGGGTAGTCGGTCTCGCTTGAGTGCTCACGATAGTCCTTCGGATGCATCGACTGCGGGGCCGCAGCCCCGACGGCGTGGGCCGACGGCACTGGTGCCGCCCGCTGCCGGGGGGGACTGCGGTCTGGAAGAGATTGGGAGGCAGGGGTTCCGGCGTCTGGCAGGGCGGCGTTATCGCCCTACCAGACGCCGGGTTGTCAGACCACCGAGGCGTATGCCGCCGCCAGTTCGGACTGGAGCGTGGCCACGTCGGAGGCCCCCTGCGCGAACTTCGTCAGGGCGTCGTTCATCGCATCAGAGGCCTTGGTCGGTAAGGCGGCGCCATGGGCGATCGAGGAGACGATCGTGTCCTGGCTGAAGGACTCCATGGCGGATTGCTGGTACTCGGAGAACTGAGCCTTCTCCTCGTCGGTGAGGTCGGAGCGCGACGGGATGGACCCCTTGACCGTATTGAAGGCGATCTGCCCCTCCTTGGTGGAGATGCACTGGAGCCAGTTCTTGCCGCCGCCGGGGTGGGGACCGCCGTCGGTGAGGGCGAAGGCATCGGCGAGGAAATCGAAGATGCCGTCGGTGCCGGGGACCGGGAAGTAGGTGTAGTCGGTACCCGCGGTCAGCCCGGCGGCATCAAAGCCGGCAACGGCCCAGTCGCCCATGACGTTGTAGGCGGCCCGGTTGTCGAAGATCGGCTGCATGGCCGGCTCCCAGTCCTCGGTGTACAGGGACTTGTCGGTGAAGCCGATGATGGTTTCGTAGTGCTGGAGCGCGGCCGTGACCTCGCTGCCATTCCAGTCGGTGCTGCCGTCGAAGAGCCCGGAGTAGCCTTCGGCCCCAAGATCGGCGATGAGGACGGATTCGAGCAGGCCGAGCTGGGTCCAGGCCATACCCATGGTGATGGGCGTGTAGCCGGCGGCCTCGATCTTCTCCATGTCCGCGATCCAGCCGTCGATGTCCGTGGCGGGGGTGTCCGGGTCCAGGCCCGCCGCCTTGAGTACCTCGATGGATGCCCACACGACGTTATTGCGGTGCACGTTGGACGGGATGGAGTAGATGGCACCCTCGGAGTCCTTGAGGCGGTCGATGAGGGTCTCGGGGAAGGCGTCGTTGAGGCCGAACTCGTCATACAGAGAGGAAATGTCCAACAGGTAGCCGGCCTCGATATCGGCCTGGATTTCCGCACCGGCGTGTGCCTGGTAGGTGTCCGGCGGGTTGCCTGCTGCCAGGTCGGCTGCCAGCTTCTGCTTGGCTTGGGAGCCGCCGCCACCGGAGACGGCCTTGTTCTCGAACTTCGTGTTCGGGAACTGCTCCTCGAAAACCTTGACCAGGGCCGCCAGGCCCTCCTTCTCGGATCCTGCCGACCACCAGGTGACGACGTCGACCTGGCTGTCATCGCCCTCGCCGACGGCGGCGGCCGGAGCAGAGCCCGAATCGGAGCCGGACTCCTCGGTACCGGTGGTACCGCAAGCAGCGAGGGTGGCCAGGACTGCGGTGGCCGACAAGCCGACGAGGGCCTGCCGACGGGATAGAAGGGGATGACGCATGATGTTCTCCTCGAAACGACGCTGTTTCTAACGGAAAGTCGGGGCGGCGGCAGTGCCGACTGAGCACCTTGTCAACCCCGACCCGGGTGCGTGAAGCCTCTCAAGTATAGAGCAAGGACCGGACAAACATGCTTATTGACAGCTTGCATCAGGGTAAACGAGGGCCCCGGCTCCTCGCAGAACCGGGGCCCTCAGTTGCCGATGGGAAGGTCAGATGAGTCCCATGCTGGCGACGGCGTTCTTCTCCTCCACGAGCTCCGCGGCGGAGGCGTCAATCTTGGCGCGGGAGAAGTCGTCGATCTCCAGGCCCTGGACGATCTTCCACTCTCCGTTCTCGGAGGTGCAGGGGAAGGAGGAGATGATGCCCTCGGGCACCCCGTAGGAGCCGTCCGACATGATGGAGGCGGAGGTCCAGGATGAGGTGGTGCCCAGGCACCAGTCGTGGACGTGGTCGATGGCGGCGGAGGCAGCAGAGGCGGCCGAGGAGGCGCCCCGGGCATCGATGATGGCGGCACCGCGCTTAGCGACGGTGGGGATGAAGTCGTTCTCGACCCAGTCGCGGTCGGCCAGAATGTCCGTGATCGGCTCGCCCTTGATGGTGGCGTGCGTGAGGTCGGGGTACTGGGTGGAGGAGTGGTTGCCCCAGACGGTGACCTTGTCGATGTCCGAGACGTGGCAGCCCGCCTTAGCGGCGAGCTGGGCCAGGGCGCGGTTGTGGTCGAGGCGGGTCATCGCGGTGAAGCGGGAGGCGGGGATGTCACCGGCGTGCGAGGCGGCGATGAGCGCGTTGGTGTTGGCGGGGTTGCCGACCACCAGCACCTTGATGTCGTCAGCGGCGCCGGCGCCGAGCGCCTCACCCTGGGGGCCGAAGATGCCGCCGTTGGCGGACAGCAGGTCGGAGCGCTCCATACCGGCCTTGCGGGGCATCGAGCCGACGAGGAAGGCGATGTTGGCGCCCTCGAAGGCCTGCTTGGGGTCGTCGAAGATGTCAACGGAGCCGAGCGTGGAGAAGGCCGAGTCGAACAGCTCCATGGCCGTACCCTCAGCGGCCTTGACGGCCTGCGGGATCTCGAGCAGGCGCAGGTTGATGCGCTGGTCGGGGCCGAGCAGGGCACCGGAGGCGATGCGGAACAGCAGCGCATAACCGATGTTGCCGGCTGCGCCGGTGACGGTGACGTTGACGGGGGCGTTGGCCATGAAGGACTCCTTCGAGACAGTCAGTTCGGGCCGCGGGGGCCGGTGTGCCAAGCCTATGCCGTAACCTGTGTCGGTCGCTGGGACGATGGCCGGAGCCGACGCCGAGCGCGGACGAGATCTGGGCAACACCCCGGCCGTGAGCCGCAGCTCCGCGCGTCAGCGGCTGACGGCGTTGGGGCCGGCCGCAGCGGCGGAGGCCTCCAGCTCTTCCTGGGTGACGACGCCGTCAACGCTGACGCGGTCGAGGTACTTCATGCCGTCGAAGGCGAGCTCGCGGGTGTTCTCCGGGTCGCCCTCGGGACCGATGCGTCCGTGGGCGAGCCGGTCGATGACGATGGCAATGGCGCCGTCGCCGGTGACGTTAGTGGCGGTGCCGAAGGCGTCCAGGGCGATGTAGGTGGCGATCATGAGGGCTACCTGGGCGTCGTCGAAGCCGAGCATGCTGGACAGCAGACCGGTCGCGGCCATGATGGCGCCGCCGGGCACACCGGGGGCGGCCACCATGGTGATGCCGAGCATGAAGATGAAGCCGACCCACTGGGCAGCGGAGACGTTAATGCCCTGGGTGAGGGCGATGGCGAAAGCAAAGGCGAAAATCTTTGAGGTGGAGCCCGCCAGGTGGATGGTGGCGCACAGCGGCACGGTGAAGGAGGCAACGGCGTCGGCCACACCGTTCTTACGCGCCTGCCGCAGCGTCACCGGGATGGTGGCCGCGGACGAGGAGGTGCCCAGGGCAGTGAGGTAGGCGGGCAGCATGGTGGCCAGCGCCTTGAAGGGGTTCCTGCGCCCGACCGCTCCGGCCACGAGGTACTGGACGCCGAGGATGACGACCTCCAGCACCAGCACCACGACAACTACCCGCAGCAGCGTGCGCATGATCGCCCAGGCCTCGCCGGTGTAGGTGAGGTTGAGGAAGATGCCGAAGATGTGCAGAGGCAGCAGCGGAATGATGATCCGCTCAATGAGCGAGGTGATGATGGCACGGAACTCGATGAAGCCTTTGCGCAGTACGCCGCGCGGCACCATGGACAGACCGATGCCGATGACGAAGCTGAGCAGCAGCGCAGTCATGACGCTGACCGCGGCGGGCATCTCCACGCTGAAGTAGGTCTCCAGGGCGCTGCCCGGCTCCTCGACGTCGCTGAGCGTGGTCCCGCTCAGGAGGCGGGGCAGAACGGCCGCGCATGCCAGGTAGGTGACGAAGCCGGCAAAAACGGTCGAGCTGTAGGCGATGGCCGCGGTCACGGCCAGCCAGCGACCGGCGCCACGCCCCAGATCGGCGATGGCCGGGGTGACCAGGCCGATGATGATAAGCGGGATCGAGAATGACAGGAACTGGCTGAACAGGTCCGAGAAGGTGGCGAAGATGCGGCCGACCGGAACGGGGATGAGGTGGCCGCCGCCGACCCGGATAGAGCCGAGTACCAGGGCCAGGATGATCGCGGCAAGCACCCAGACCAGGATGCCGCCCTTGGCCAGGAACCTGCGGATGGTGCCCGGGGACGCCGGTTGCGCGGAGCCTTCGGGACGCGGGGGTCGGTTGCTCATACTGTTGTTGCCTTTCGGCTAGGGATGAAAATGGTTGGGGACCATCCTGTCGGCGGCAGCATGCCACAGGCGCCTCTCACCGTGCGCGGCGGTACCACGGAGCGGTCGGCTCACTGGGCGCGGGGCAGATTCGCGTAGTAGGACAGGGCGAACAGGCCGACGGCCAGCGCTACCCCGAAAATCACATCGAATAGGCGCCCACGTGCGGCGATCCAGGTGCCGTTGGGACGTTGCAGGCGAATGAGAGCCAGAGCGAGGACCTCCACACCGAGCCAGATAATGGCGACGCGGCGGTGTCCCAGCAAGGACAGCACCGGTACCGCCGCCAGCCAGACCCCGACTGCGACGACTGCGAGGGTGCGGTAGGGCTGGATGCGGCCGGGCCGGTCGCCCGCAGCGGCGGCAGGCGAATCGGCGCACTCACCGGTCGACGGCGTCCCGTCGACCGCCTGGTTATAGTCGGTCACAACCGCTACCTTAGCCGCTCCCCCCGCGGACCCCGCGTTCCGTATTCGCGGCCGCGGTCAGTGTGCGAAGTGGCGGGTGCCGGTGAGGTACATGGTCACGCCCGCCGCCTGGGCTGCGGCAATGACCTCCTCGTCGCGGATGGAGCCGCCCGGCTGGACGACGGCGCGCACGCCGGCGTCGATGAGCACCTGGAGGCCGTCGGCGAAGGGGAAAAAGGCATCCGAGGCGGCGACGGCACCGCGCGCACGCTCGGGAGCGGCCGCGGCCGCGGTCTCAGCCCCGCCGGCAGCGTCACCGGTGGCACGCGCCCCCAGGGTGTTGGCGCGCTCAACGGCCAGTTTGCAGGAGTCCACACGGTTGACCTGTCCCATGCCCACGCCGACAGTGGCGCCGTCAGCGGCCAAGAGGATCGCGTTGGAGCGCACGGCGCGGACGGTACGCCAGGCGAAGGCGAGGTCGGCGAGGGTAGCGGCATCGGCGGCCTCGCCGGATACCAGGGTCCAGCCCGCCGGCGAGTCGCCGCTGGCCGCGACCCGGTCGCGTTCTTGCACGACAGCGCCACCGGAGATCTGCTTGACCTCCCACCCGCCGCGCGCGGGCGGCTGAACCACCAGAATGCGCAGGTTCTTCTTGGTCGACAAGATCTCCACGGCCTCGTCCTCGTAGGCGGGCGCGGCGATAACCTCGGTGAAGATGGGCTTGATCTGGCGGGCCATGGCGGCGGTGACGGGCACGTTGGTGGCGATCACGCCGCCGTATGCGGAGACGGGATCGCAGGCGTGGGCCTTGCGGTGCGCCTCGGCGACGTCACCCGTGGCGGAGACGGCCACACCGCAGGGGTTGGCGTGCTTGATGATAGCCACACAGGTGTCCTCGCCATGGTCGTAGGCGGCGCGCACCGCGGCGTCGGTGTCGGTGTAGTTGTTGTAGCTCATGGCCTTGCCGGACAGCTGGCGGGCCCCGGCCACGCCGGTGCCCGGTGCCGCCGCGGCGGCGTAGACGGCGGCACGCTGGTGGGGGTTCTCGCCGTAGCGCAGGGTGGCCAGGCGGGTGTAGGCGTCCCCCACATAAGCCGGCAGCGCCGGGGTGACCCCGCCAGCGGCGTCGGCCTCAGTTGCGTCGGTCTCGACCTGCTCCGCCAGCCAAGAGGCAACGGCGGTGTCGTAGGCCGCGGTGTGGGCGAATGCCCCGGCGGCCAGGGTGCGGCGCTGGGCGAGGGTGAAGCCGCCGGCCGCGACGGCGTCGGCCACCTCTGCGTAGCGGGCGGGATCGACGACGACAGCGACCGACGGATGGTTCTTAGCGGCGGCGCGCACCATGGCGGGACCGCCGATGTCGATCTGCTCCACGCAGGCGTCGAAATCGGCGCCGGAGGCAACCGTCTGGGTGAAGGGGTACAGGTTGACGACCACGAGGTCGACGGGGGTGACGCCGAGCTCCTCCAGCTGGGCGACGTGCTCAGGCTTGCGCCGGTCGGCGAGGATGCCGGCATGCAGGTGCGGGTGGAGCGTCTTGACGCGCCCATCGAGGCACTCGGGGAAACCGGTCACGTCCTCGACTCGGGTGACGGGCAGGCCGGCGTCGGCAATGGTGGCCGCAGTGGAGCCGGTGGACACGATCTCGACGCCGTGGGCGACCAGGGAGGCGGCCAGGTCGGTGAGGCCGGTCTTGTCATAGACGGACACCAGGGCGCGCCGGATCGGGATGCGGTCGCGGGCACCTGCGGCGTCGGCGGGGTGGGAAGAGGGCTGGGTCTGGCTGGTCACGCATGCTCCTGATATGCCGGTAGCGTCGGGACGCCCAGGCGGGCGACGCCCCGATGAGGGTTACCGGTATCCGGTGGGCCGCTCCCCGGTGGTGCACCACCCTCGCCAGTTGCGGCCGGGATCAGCTTATACCCGCCCCGTCCGAAGGCAGGTCTCGCGGTTCGTCCGGCCGCTCCGTCTCCGTCTGCGAGTCCTGGTCACGGGGGGCACGCAGAGAATCGGTCCGTGCTTTGAGGTGCTCGCGGGCGCTTCCGGCAGCGGCCGCGGTAGCAGTGGCGGTGGCCTCCACCCCGCGGCGGGTCAGCACGCGGGTACGCGGATGCAGCAGCACCGCCACCAGGCCCACGCCCACGCCCACCGTGAGCCCGATGATCGCGGCCACGTAACCGCTGCGCGGGCCGACGT
>NZ_JAWDJJ010000009.1:0-1723 GCF_032465695.1 Actinomyces sp. MRS3W | reverse complement strand
TGGCCGACCCGCCCGACCTGCCCGTTGTGGCGGCCGTCCCTCGACTTCGCGAGCACCTCACCGGGTCCGGCCCCGCCGTCGTGGTCACCGCCCCGCCCGGAACCGGCAAGACCACGCTCGTGCCGCCACTGGTCGCCGACGCCCTCACCCCCAACGCCGACGGCGAACGCCGCCCCGATCGCGTCATCGTCACCCAGCCGCGGCGCGTGGCCGCACGGGCCGCGGCGCGCCGCCTGGCCTCACTGTTGGGCGAGCCGGTGGGACAGACCGTCGGCTACGCCGTGCGCGGGGACCGCAAGCAGTCGGCCGCGACCCGCATTGAGGTCGTCACCGCGGGGTTGGCACTGCGCCGCCTCCAGGCCGATCCGGAGCTAACCGGGGTGGCCGCCGTCGTCCTCGACGAGGTGCACGAGCGCTCCCTGGAATCCGACCTACTGCTGGCACTGCTGCTGGATGCGCGCGCCGGCCTGCGCGAAGACCTTGCGGTCATCGCCATGTCGGCCACCCCCGACCTCACGCGACTGCCCGCCCTGCTCGGCGACGGGCGCAGGCCCGCACCCATTGTGGATGTGCCCGGTGTCCTCTATCCGCTGGAGGAGGTCTGGGCGCCGCCGCCGTCGGGAGTCTCCCGCCTCGGTCCGCGCGGGGTGCCGCGCGAGTTCCTCGCCCACGTCACCGCCACCGTGCAGCGTGCCCTGGCCGAACGCGACGGCGATGTGCTCGTCTTCCTGCCCGGCGCCCGAGAGGTGGACGACGTCGTCGCCCGCCTGCGCAGCGCCCTGCGGGACAGCGGCCCCGTTCCCGGCGTGGCCGAGCGCAGCGGGCAGCCGGCGCATACCGCCGTCGACGTGCTCCCCCTGCACGGACGGCTACCCGGACCCGCCCAGGATGCGGCCCTCGCCCCTTCCCCCGACCGGCGGCGAGTGATCGTCTCAACCGACGTGGCCGAGTCCTCCCTCACGGTACCGGGAGTGCGGATTGTCGTCGACGCCACGCTCGCCCGCGAGCCGCGCCTGGACGTGGCCCGCGGCATGTCCGGCCTGGTCACCGTCGGCGAGTCCCGTTCGGCCGGGACCCAGCGGGCCGGACGCGCCGCGCGCACCGGGCCGGGCGCCGTCTACCGCTGCTGCACGCCCGTGGACTGGGCGCGAGCGGCGGTGGCGCCGACCCCGGAGATCCTCTCCGCCGACTTAACCCGCACCGCCCTTGAGCTGGCCGCCTGGGGCGTACCCGGTGGGGCGGGGCTGGCCTGGATCGATCCGCCACCGGCGCCGGCCCTGGACGCCGCCAACCGCACCCTCACCCACCTGGGGCTGGTGGACGACGACGCCGTCACCGATCTTGGACGCGCTGTTGCCGCGATACCGGCCGAGGTTCGCCAGGCGCGCGCCCTGCTTACCGCGGCGAAGTCCATCGGGCTGCGGCGGGCGGCCGAGGCCACGGCGCTGCTCACCTGCGACCTGCGTGCGCCCCAGGCCGATCTGACCGCACTGGCGCGGAGCGTGCGCGGCGGTACCGGTGCCGGTGTGTGGCGCGCCGAGGCCCTGCGTTTGGAGCAGGCCGCCCGGCGGCATCTCGACCCCGTCGCACAGCAACCCGGCCCGGGCGAGGGCCCGGACGCGGCGGACGCCGTCGGGCTCGTCGCCGCCCTGGCTCGCCCGGAGTGGATTGCCCGACGTCGCGGTCCCGTGCCCGCCGCGGGGACGGCGGCCAGCTACGCGAC
>NZ_JAWDJJ010000008.1:0-1712 GCF_032465695.1 Actinomyces sp. MRS3W | reverse complement strand
TCGCTGCCCGCCACCAGCTCGGCCGCCCATCTGGCACAGGAGACCGGCGCTACCTGCGTCGCCGCAGCGGCCGAGCTGGTGGCGGGCAGCGACGTGGTTGTGCTCGCGGTCAAGCCACAGGTGGTGCCGGCCGTCCTCGACCCCCTGAGCGATGCGCTGGCCGCGCGTTTCCCGCTGGTCATCTCGATTGCCGCGGGGCTGACCACCGAGGCTCTGGCCGCGCTGCTGCCCGCCGGCACTCGGGTGGTGCGGGCCATGCCGAATATGGCCGCCGCCGTAGGCCAATCCATGACCGCTCTGACGGCGGGGGCCGCGGCGACGCCGACGGACCTGGAGACCGCCCGCGCCCTGCTCAGCAGCGTGGGGCGCACCCTGGTGCTGGCGGAGAAGGACTTCTCCGCCTTCACCGCGTTAGCGGGCTCCTCCCCCGCCTTCGTCTTCCAGTTCATCGAGGCACTGGCCCGCGGCGGGGTCGCCGCCGGGATCCCCAAGGCACAGGCGGTGGACATCGTCACCCAGGCGGTGCTCGGCTCGGCGCTGACGGTGCAGGCCGAGGCGGCGCGTAGGGCGGCCGGTGGCAGCGGACGCACCCCGGCCGACCTCATCGACGCCGTCTCCTCCCCCGGTGGAACCACGGTGGCCGGGCTGGTGGCGTTGGAACGCGCCGGTTTCTCTGCCGCCGCCGTCGCCGCAGTGGAGGCAACCATCGCCCGGGATCGCGCGCTGGGCGCCTGACACCGCCGAGCGCCGCGCGGCGTGCGCCATCTCTCAAGGCGGGCGGTAACGGTGCATGAACCCCTGCCCAGCCGCTAGGCTAACCCCGCACCTGTTCCTGACCGTTACTAGTCCTGCACCTTTTCCTGACCATCCTGTTCCTGACTATTTACCTCCTGAGACCTGACCACTCCTGACCACCCTCCCCCGGTGGAACCTGCGAAAGGGGAATCCCCATGGCACACCAGGCGCCCCTGATCACCTGGAATCATCCGCAGACCCTGTACGCGCGCTACGGCAAGAGAGCCCTGGACCTGGCCGCCGCCGTCGCCGTCATGCCGCTGCTGGGAGTACTGACTCTCGGCGTCGGCGCGGCCATCAAGCTCGACGACGGCGGTCCCGTCTTCTACCGGCAAGAGCGTTGGGGCCGCGAGGGGCGTCCCTTCCGCATTTTCAAGTTCCGTTCCATGTCCGTTGGCGCCCCCGATATCCGCAACGCCGACTCCTCCTCGGTGGCCTCCCGCAGCGACGCCCGTGTCACCCGCGTGGGCCGGGTGCTGCGTGCCACCTCGATCGACGAGATCCCGCAGTTCCTCAATGTGCTGGACGGCACCATGAGCCTCATCGGCCCCCGCCCCAACCTGGCCACCAAGCCGTTGGAGCGCATGGGTGAGGACGAGCGGCGCCGGCTGACGGTCCGGCCCGGCATCACCGGCTACAACCAGGCCTTCTACCGCAACTCCACCACCCTGCCCGAGCGCTACGCGGCCGACTGCTACTACGTCGACCACCTCTCCTTCGGCCTGGACATGCGCATCGTGCTCAAAACCATCCAGACGGTGCTGGCACGCAAATCCGTGTACTCCGACGCCGGCAACAAGCCCGCGCCGGTCTCCTCCCCGGACTCGTCCACGTCCCTCTCCCCGGCCCCCGCGTCCCGGTAGGCGTCGCGCGCCGCCACGCCCCTAGACCACCCATAGGAGAACCACGTCCATGAC
>NZ_JAWDJJ010000007.1:0-9869 GCF_032465695.1 Actinomyces sp. MRS3W | reverse complement strand
GCCCCACCCACACGGGTGGGGCCCCGCCTCATAGGGCCACGCAGTGCGCTGCGCAGCGGATGACGCCGTCAGCGGCGACGTCGTGCTCGCTCAGTCAGTGACGGCGAACTTGCGCACGGCCTTCGCAACCGCGTTGGCCACCCGCTTGTCGAACGCACCGGGGATGATGTAGACCGGACTCAGCTCCTCATCGGCGATAACCCCGGCAATACCGGTCGCTGCAGCGCGTAGCAACTCCACGGAGATCTCGGTGATGCCGGTGTCGAGCAGACCGCGGAACAGCCCGGGGAAAGCCAACACATTGTTGATCTGGTTGGGGAAGTCGCTGCGCCCCGTGGCCACCACAGCCGCGTAGTCGGCGGCCCCCACCGGATCAACCTCGGGCGTCGGGTTCGCCATGGCAAACACGATCGCGCCCTCGTTCATGACCGCAAGGTCCTTCGGTTCGAGCAGGTTGCCGCTCGAAACCCCGATGAAGACATCGGCCCCCTGCAGTCCTTCCTTGAGCGAGCCGGAGACGTGGCGGGGGTTGGTGTTCTCCGCGAGCCACTTGCGGTGCTCATTCATCCCCTCGGTGTGTTCGCTGTTCAGAGCACCGGAACGGCCGTAGCCGACAATGTCGGTAGCACCGTGCGCCATGAGCAGCCGAGCAATGGCAGAGCCAGCAGCGCCAACCCCCGACAATACGATCCGGACGTCTTCAATCCGTTTGCCGACAACCTTGAGCGCGTTGATCAGCGCTGCGAGGGTCACGATCGCGGTACCGTGCTGATCGTCGTGGAAAACCGGGATGTCAAGTTCCGCACGCAGGCGCGCCTCAATGTCGAAGCACTTGGGTGCGGCGATGTCCTCGAGGTTGATACCGCCGTAGGCGGGCGCGATCGCCTTAACGATCTTGATGATCTCCTCGGGATCCTTAGTATCCAGCGCCACCGGCCAGGCATCCACGTCACCGAACTGCTTGAACAGCACCGCCTTGCCCTCCATGACAGGCATAGCTGCCTCTGGCCCGATGTCGCCCAGGCCGAGCACGGCGGTGCCGTCGGTGACGACCGCAACCGTGTTCTTCTTAATGGTCAGCTGCCGCGCGCGCTCAGGGTGATCGTGAATTGCCTTGCACACACGCGCAACCCCGGGGGTGTACACGCGAGCAAGGTCACGTCGATTGTGGATGGGAGTGCGGGGAGATACCT
The DNA here is from genome assembly GCF_032465695.1 of Actinomyces sp. MRS3W. Classification (NCBI taxonomy): domain Bacteria; kingdom Bacillati; phylum Actinomycetota; class Actinomycetes; order Actinomycetales; family Actinomycetaceae; genus Actinomyces; species Actinomyces sp. MRS3W. The sequence continues at coordinate 8,676 of NZ_JAWDJJ010000007.1, read as the reverse complement.
CCACCTTTCCCCCCACGTGAGCCAAGAAGGTGGAGTCGCCGACATTGTGGACGATGACACCGTCGAGCTTCTTGATTGCCGCGACCAACTCCCCGCGATGCTTGGAGTCGCGCGTGTCCGCAGTCAGATCCACGATGAGGGTGTCACCGTCGGTATCGGCGACGTCGACACCGTTGACGATAGCCCCGGTTGCGGATGCGGTGTCGACGAGCGTCGTCACCGCCTTCTGCGAGGCGGGAACCTCAAGATGAAGCGCAACGGTGTAGCTGGGACTCGGTTGTGCCATGGGCATGTTCCTCCGTTATGGGGTATGTGCTACAGACCAACGAGGGTCGCGGGTCTTCGAAAGCTAGCCGTGATGCCCTGAGCCTAGCGCTACCGCGAGGTAGACGGCGCCGCCTGTCTCCCGGTTCACAGTCTGGAGACTGGCGGCGCCGTCACAGGCGATCTGCTGGGGCGGTGGTCAGCTGCCGACCCGTTCCATGACCAGTTCACGTACCCGTCGGGCATCAGCCTGGCCCCGGGTCGCCTTCATGACCGCGCCGACAATGGCCCCTGCGGCCTTCACCTTGCCGCCACGGATCTTGTCCGCGACATCGGGGTTTGCGGCCAGGGCTTCGTCGACAGCAGCCAGCAGCGCCGTATCGTCTGAGACCACCTCGAGTCCGCGGGCCTCGACCACGGTTTGAGGATCACCCTCACCGGCCAGGACTCCCTCCAGCACCTGGCGCGCAAGCTTGTCGGTCAGGCGTCCAGAATCAACCAGCTCCTGCAGCTGCGCTACCTGCGCCGGAGATACAGGAAGATCCTCTAGCGCGACCTCCTGCTCCTTGGCGGCCCGGGACAATTCGCCCATCCACCACTTGCGAGCCGCCTGGCCACTCGTCCCAGCGGCGACTGTGGCCTCAATGAGGTCGAGTGCACCGGCGTTGACGACGTCGCGCATCTCGTCGTCGGCAAGTCCCCACTCCGCCTTGAGCCGTCGCCGCTTGGCCGCCGGCATCTCGGGCAGACTCGCTCGGATCTCCTCAACCCACTCCCGGCTGGGGGCAACCGGAACCAGGTCGGGCTCGGGGAAGTACCGGTAGTCGTCGGCGTCGGACTTGATGCGCCCGGCCCGGGTAGTCCCGTCGGCCTGCCCATGACGGGTTTCCTGCGCCACCGTGCCGCCGCTGGCGAGGATGGCCGCCTGGCGACTGATCTCGTAGCGGACAACGCTCTCGATCCCGCGGAAGGTATTGACGTTCTTGGTCTCCGTACGAGTCCCCATGGGCGCGTCGGGGCTCTCGCGCAGGGACACGTTGACGTCGGCACGCACGTTGCCGCGCTCCATGCGCGCCTCCGACACTCCCAGAGCACGGAAGATGTCTCGCAGCGTGCGCACATAGGTCGCCGCGACCTGCGGCGCCCGCTCACCGGCGCCCTCGATCGGACGCGTCACAATCTCCACCAGCGGCACACCGGCACGGTTGTAATCCACCAGGGAATGGTCAGCGCCCTCGATCCGCCCGTCCGTCCCACCGACGTGGACGTTCTTCCCGGCGTCCTCCTCCATGTGGGCGCGCTCGATGGGCACGGTGAAGACCGTCCCGTCGTCCAACTCCACCGGGACGGCACCGTCGAAGGCGATCGGCTCATCCGACTGAGAGGTCTGGAAGTCCTTGCACAGGTCGGGATAGAAGTAGTTCTTACGGGCAAAGCGACAGCTCTCCGCAATCTGGCAACCCAGCGCCAGCCCGATCCGGATGGCGTACTCCACGCCCTTGCCGTTGACAACCGGCAGGGCGCCGGGCAGGCCGACGCTGGTCGGAGTCACCATGGTGTTCGGCTGCGCACCGAACACGTTGGGGGCTGCATCGAACATCTTGGTGGCCGTGCCCAACTCAACGTGCACCTCCAACCCGATGACCGGATCGTAGCGGCGCACCGCCTCGTCAAAGTCCATCAGCGCTTCACTCATATCACTTCACCTCCAGTTCGGGGGCCTGGGCAAGCAGGTGACCGCCCCATGTCTTCTCCAGCATTGCCTCCAGCACCGCGCCGACCCGGTACAGACGATCATCGGCGCGCTGCGGGCCCAGAATTTGGAAGCCGACGGGCAGGCCGTCGTCGCTCAGCCCCGAAGGCAGGCTCATGGCCGGAACCCCGGCCAAATTCGCGGGAATTGTCGTCACGTCCAGCTTGTACATGGCCAACGGATCGTCCTTCTCCCCGAACCGGTAGGCCGTCACCGGCGCCGTCGGCGACACGAGCACGTCCGCCTGCTGCCAAGCCGCAGCGAAGTCCCGCTGAATCAGTGTGCGGACCTTTTGCGCGGAACCGTAATAGGCGTCGTAGTAGCCGGCGGAGAGCACATGCGTCCCCAGGATGATGCGGCGCTTGACCTCATCGCCGAATCCTGCCCCGCGGGTGGCCGCCATGACGGTCTCGGCAGTCACCGGACCCGTCTCGGGTTCCACCCGCAGTCCGTAGCGCATGCCGTCGTAGCGGGCCAGGTTGGAGGATGCCTCGGCGGGCATAATGAGGTAGTAGGCGTCGAGCGCATACTCCAGATGCGGCAGGGACACGGTTTCGACCATGGCGCCCGCTTCCTCCAACAGCGTCAACGCGGTGTGGAAGGAGTCGACGACGCCGGCGTGGTAGCCCTCGCCGCCGTCGAGCTCGGCGATGACCCCGACTCGCAGCCCGGTCAGATCGGCACCGGCCTGGGCGGCGCGCACAACCTCGGCCATGCCGCGGGGCGCGTCCGCCAGGGACGTGGAGTCAAGCGGATCGTAGGAAGCAATGACGTCGTGCAGCAGCGCGGCGTCCAGCACGGTGCGCGCCATGGGGCCGGGAGTGTCCAGAGAGGAGGCCATGGCGATGACCCCGAAGCGGGATACCGTGCCGTAGGTGGGCTTGACGCCGACCGTGCCAGTCACCGCCGCCGGCTGGCGGATGGACCCGCCGGTGTCGGTCCCGACCGCAACGGGCGCTTCGAAGGCGCCTACCGCGGCGGCCGAACCGCCCGAGGAGCCGCCGGGGATACGCCCCAGGTCCCAGGGGTTGGCGGTGCGCCCGAAGGCCGAGTGCTCGGTGGAGCCACCCATGGCGAACTCGTCAAGGTTGGTCTTTCCCAGGATCGGCAGGTGGGCGGCGCGCAGATTGGCAACCAGGGTGGCGTCGTACGGGGGCACCCAGCCCTCAAGAATCTTCGAGGCTGCGGTGGTCACCTGGCCGTGGGTGACGATGAGGTCCTTGACCGCTGCCGGCACACCGGCAAGTTCGGCGAGGGGAGCTCCCGATTCGGCGGCATCGCGTCGGGCAGCATCGGCGGCGTCGGCGTCGGCCAGGGCCTTGTCGGCGTCCACGTCCAAGAAAGCCCCCACGGCCGTGTCAACGGCCGCGATGCGGTCGAGGTGGGCGCGGGTCAGCTCGCGGGACGTCACCTCGCCCGCGGCCAGCGCAGCGGCCTGCTGCGCGGCGGTGGCCTTAACCAGGGAGTCGAGTGTGCCAGCGGTAGTGGCCTGGGTCATGAGGCGGAGTCCTCTCCAAGGATGCGGGGAACGAGGAATGCGGAGTCCTCTGAGGCAGGCGCGCCGGCGAGGAGCTCTTCGACGTCGAGTGTGGGACCGGGCGTGTCCTCCCGCATCACGTTGGTCAGTGGAACTGGATGCGAGGTGGCGGGCAGGTCGGGAGTGACCACGCTGGTGACCCGGGCGAAGGCGGAGGCCACGGCGTCCAGCTCGCCAGCCAGCCGCACCACCTCCTCCTCGCTGAGGGCCACGCGCGCGAGCCCCGCAACGCGGATGACCTCATCCTTGGAAATAGTAGACATGGGGTGAGTGTATCCATTCGCCCGCGCGTGCAGCATCTTCCGTCAGGCGGCCGGCCGGTAGACGTCGCCACCGGCGGTGACATCCGCCGATGCCGGTACCCGAATCGTCCCTGCACATCACCATGGCATGTCCTTGACATCGCAATGGCATGACAAAAGAGTTCCGCATGGTCTGCCGGTCACACCGTGGAGCGGCGGGTTTTCAACGCTCATGCGGGATATCACAGACGCACCGTGCCGGAGAACATTGACATTCCCACCTCGGGCCGGTGTCATTAGCAGGAGAGTTTCCGTGCCTGGAGCGGATACCCACAACCGGACGTTCCCGCCGCGCGGGGCGTTGATGAATAAGGATCCTATGCACAGCGACAAGTTCCCCACCGGGCCGATCCCGGAGGAGACCGACGAGTCGGTGACGCCGGCCGACGGACCCGCTGCCACCGGCGCTGCCTCGGACACGGTTCCGTTGAGCCCCTATGGAGCGGCTGCTGTTCCCAGAAATACCATCCTTGTCCCCTCTGCGGGCACCGCCGCCACGTCGGACGAGGCTCCGGCGCCCGCCGCCACACAGGAAGTCCCTGCTCCCGAGGCGAGCACTGCCCCGCCCCCGCCGGACGACACAGACCCAACAAATAACACGGCAGTTGTGGCCGTTGCCGCCAGCGGCGTTGAAGACGTTGAAGGCTCTGCCTCGGCACCAAGCGCCGTCACGCCCGCAGCCGTATCCGCCCCCACCTCCGCTTCCACTGCGGACACCGCCAGCGACTCCTCTGATGATGTCGCCGCGCCCACGGCGCGTCCCAAGCGTCGTCGCCGCTGGGTATGGGGAGCGGCGGCCGCGCTGCTCCTGCTCATCGGTGTAGGCGGCTATGCCTATGCCGAGCACTACTCCGATGTCGCGGTTCCGGGAACAACCGTGGCCGGGACCGATGTGTCCGGTATGAGCCGGGAACAGATCGTCGCCGCTATCGAGTCCCGGGCCGAGGCCGCCACCGTGACCATCACCGGCGATGCACAGGCCACCGCCTCACTCACGCAGTTGGGCACCACTGTCGACGCCGAGGCGACCGCCGACGCCGCCATGAACCGTGGCGCGGGCATTGTCGACCGTTTCAAGGCACTCCTGGACACCGGCGAGATCGACGTCGTGACCACCAGCGACGACACCGTGCTTGAGGACTACGCCGACGGCTTGGTCCCCGATGACCAGGCTAAGGCCCGCAACGCCTCCGTCACGCTCAACACCGACACCGCCACCTTCGAGATCACCACGTCGAGCGAGGGCCTGAGCGTCGAGGCCACCGCGCTGGCCGACGCCGCCGCCGAGGCCGCCCGCTCGCTGTCGCCCACCTCCGTCGACGTCGCCTACGAGAACACTCCCCCCGCCGTCGACGACGACGACGCCCAGGCGGTGGCAGACGACGCCAACGACTGGATCGCCCAGGACGTCACCATCACCAGCGCCGACGGCACCCTGACCTACACCGCCGACGCGGCGACCAAGGCATCGTGGATCACCATCACCGACAATCTCGAGGCCGCCCCCACGCTGGGTGTCGATTCCACCAAGGTCGCCGAATGGGTCGACACACAGGCGAGCGACGCCAATGTCACGCCGGTGACCGGCCAGCGCAACGTCAACTCCCGGGGCGAGGTTGTCGCCACTAGCGTTGAAGCTGTTGCCGGCCAGACCGTCAATAACGCCGACGCCCTCACCGAAGGCATCACCGCGGCACTGTCCAGCGGTGAGGCCTACGCCGGCACCTTCGAGATGACGACCAGCGAGGAGGAGTGGGAGGAGCGCCAGATCGCCGACGGCGCCGAGAACCTCGTCTACCAGGCCGCCGACGGCGAGAAGTGGGTCGATATCAACTTGTCGAATAAGACCGTGACCGCCTATGAGGGAGCCACCGTCGTACGCGGCCCGGTCTATATCGTCGACGGCGCTGCCGAAACGCCGACCGTCACCGGCACCTACCACGTCTACCTGCAGTACGAGACCCAGACCATGCGCGGTCAGAACGCCGACGGCACCGACTACGAGACGGAGGGTGTCCCGTGGATCTCCTACTTCTACCAGGGCTATGCCCTGCACGGCGCCCCGTGGCGCTCCAGTTGGGGGTTCTCCGGCTCGCATGGCTGCCTCAACATGCCCGTGGCTGAGGCCAAGTGGATTTACGACTGGGCCGAGATCGGCACCACCGTCGTCAGCCACTACTGAGACACCGTTCAGGAACGTTACTGGGCGGCCAGCGCATCGGGGCCGCCGTCCAGTAGCGACTCGAAGGCCGCTTCGTCGAGCAGCGGCAGTCCCAGCGCACGCGCCTTGGTCTCCTTGGAGCCGGCGTTCTCCCCGACGACGACGTAGCTCGTGCGTTTGGAAACGCTCCCGGATGCCTTGCCGCCCCGCGCCACAATGGCCTCCTTGGCTCCGTCCCGGGTGAAGTGCTGGAGGGTGCCGGTGACGACGACGGTGAGGCCGGCCAGCGTCTGCGCGGTCGATGGGGCCGACTCGGCGGTGTCGGCCATGCGCACACCCGCCGCGGCCCAGCGGGAGAGAATCTGCTCGTGCCAGTCGACCTGCAACCAGTCCCGCCAGGCGGCGGCGATGGTCGGGCCTACACCGTCGACCTGTGCCAGTTCCTCCAAGCTGGCGCTGCGCAGCGCGTCCATGGAACCGAAGCGGGTGGCCAGGGCTCGGGCCGCCGTCGGGCCGACATGCCGCACCGACAGGGCCACCAGTACGCGCCACAGCGGCCGTTGCTTGGCCGTATCCAACTGGGTCAGCATGGCGGTGGCGTTCTTGCCCGGGGCGGTGGGCCGTTTAACCTCGCCGTCGCGGGTATAGGTCTGCTTCGACCAGAAGAAACGCAGCAGTCGCCAGTTGCCGGTCGGCTCGCCGCGACGCGTGATGGGGCGGTAGACGAAAACGTCGCGCAGGTCCTGGGCGGTGAGGTCGAACAAAGTGGCTTCGCCCGTCAGCACCGGTTTCTGCTCGGTGATCCCCGCCTCGGCGAGTAGGGTCTCGGCGGCACCCACCCGCTCAGAGGCGTGCAGCGCGTCAAGCTGCCCGGCCGGCAACCGCAGGCGTCCGCGTTCGGTCTCCAACTCCTGACCGGCGGCGAGGGCCGCGAGCGCCTCGACCCGACCGGCGTCGGGCTGGGTCAGCGCCGCGGCGGCCTCATCACCGAGCCCCTCGACGTCGAGCGCGCCGCGCGAACCGATGTGGGCAATGCGCTCGGTCAATTGCGCCGGGCAGGAGCGGGTATTGGGACAGCGCAGGTCGACGTCGCCCTCCTTGGCGGGGGCCAGGGGCGTCCCGCAGGAGGGACAGCGCTGTGGCATAACGAAGTCGCGTTCGCTGCCATCGCGCCGCTCGAGCACGGGGCCCACAATTTCCGGGATGACGTCGCCCGCCTTGCGCAGCACCACCATGTCGCCGATCTTGACCGCCTTGCGGGCCACCTCGGTGGCATTGTGCAAGGTGGCGCGCGATACCCGGGAGCCGGCGACCAGGGCGGGTTCCATAATGCCGAAAGGGGTGACGCGTCCCGTGCGGCCGACCTGAACATCGATGTCCAGCAGGCGGGTGTGCACCTGTTCGGGCGGGTACTTGTAGGCCGTCGCCCAGCGGGGGACGCGGGAGGTGTGCCCCAGCTCCTCCTGCAGCGGCCGGGAATCGAGCTTGAACACGATGCCGTCGATCTCGTGCAGCAGGTCGTGACGGTGGTCGGCGTAACGGGCGATGTAGGCCTCACGCTCGGCGCGGCCGCGCACGACGGCGTTGTAGGGCGACACCGGCAGCCCCCAGGTGGCCAGCAGGTCGTACCACTCATGCTGGGCGGTGGGCAGCTGCTCCCCCGGCACCGGAGTGATGGCGCCAATACCGTGGGCGATCATGGCCAGTGGGCGGGATGCCGTGATCGCCGGATTCTTCTGCCGCAGTGAGCCGGCGGCGGCATTGCGGGGGTTGGCGAATATCTGCAGGAGCGAACGCCCCTCGGCCTCGCGTTGGAGGTTCTCGGTGCGTCGGCGTTCGTTGAACTCGTGGAAGGCTGTCACCGGGAAGTACACCTCCCCGCGCACCTCCAGCAGCTCCGGGTGGGACGAGCCGGCCAGCACAAGCGGAACCGAGGCAATGGTGCGGACATTGCCGGTGACGTCCTCCCCCACCACACCGTCGCCGCGGGTGGCGGCGCGGGTGAGCACACCGTGCTCATAGGTCAGGGCAACCGCCAGACCGTCGATCTTGACCTCGGCGGTCATGGGCAGCTCGGCGTCGGGCAGGCCGGTTTCGGCGGCCATGCGCTGTGCCCACTGCTCGACCTCCTCCAGGCTGAACGCGTCCTGCAGGGAGTACATGCGCTCGTGGTGGGGGGCCTCGGCGAAATCCGTGATCGGCCGTCCCCCCACCGACTGGGTGGGGGATGTGGGCAGTCGCAGTGCCGGATGGGTCTGTTCGAGCCTCTCCAATTCGCGGTACAGGGCGTCGTACTCGGCGTCGGACCAGGGGCTCTGGGCGTCGACGGCGTCGTAGTAGGCGTCCCGGGCGCGTTCAATGTCCCGAACGAGTTCGGTCCAGCGGGCACGTACCGCGGCGGGAACGGCCGTCAGCTCGGCGGAGGATGCCGGGGTGGCGGGGTGGGCTTGGCTCATGGAGCTCATCTTCTCCCATTCACTCCTCCCGGCCGAGTTTCTTCATCGAACACAACGGGAGTGGTGACGCGCCCGTCATCCACAGGCACGATTCGCACCACCTTCAAGAGTGGGCCGTCCACAGCATGACGACGCGGTCGAGGAGCTCGCCGACGACGAGCGTTTCCACCTGTCGCTGTTCGAAGCGGCGGATATTGACCAGC
>NZ_JAWDJJ010000006.1:0-4943 GCF_032465695.1 Actinomyces sp. MRS3W | reverse complement strand
GAGGAGCACCGGGGGGCCGGTGCGGGCCGGGTGTGCCGGTGGCGCTGGCACGCGCCGTGCCGCCCCTTCACCGAAACCGGCACTTGTAACGTGCCGAAACCGGCACAAATGACATGCCGAAACCGGCACAAATGACGTGGCCAGACCCGGTCGATGGGGCAGCAGGGCGCGGTGTCTGGTGGTGGTTGCACCATTCCGAGTTTGAGGGAGTGGTTGGTTGTGCCGCGTGGTGTGCGGGTTGCGGAGCAGGTGCGGTTGCCGCGGTGAGTGGGTTCAACGTGAAGTGCTGACGGTGAGTTCCTTTGAGAACGACGGTTCGGCACTTGGCCGGACGGTTCGTACCTTCGGGTAGACGCTTCGGCACGTAGGCCGACGGTTCGGCAGCCCGGGTGCCGAACCGTCGAGCGAAGTGCCGAACTGTTGCTGTGAAGTGCCGAACCGTCGGCCGAACTGCCGAACCGTCCGGCGGCGGCCGGGGCGACGACGTCGCTCTCACCTCGCATTGGAGAGGCGCCCGGTGCACGCGCCCGGCCGACTCAAGGTGCTGCACGGCTCGGGGGCGGACGCGTAGGCTCGCCCGCATGACCAGGATCGTTGCCGGGGCGGCCGGCGGGCGCCGCCTCACCGTGCCCCCCGCCGGCACCCGCCCCACCTCCGAGCGGGTGCGCGAGGCCCTGTTCGGCAGGCTCGAGCACTACGGGGTCATCACCGGGGCGAGGGTGTTGGACCTGTGCGCCGGCTCTGGCGCGCTGGGCCTGGAGGCGGCCAGCCGCGGCGCCACCGACGTGACCCTGGTGGACTCCTCCCGCGCGGCCACGAAAGTATGTACGGCGAATGCGCGCGCGCTGGGGCTCAAGGGGGTGCGGACGGTGACGGCCAAGGTGGAATCCTTCCTCGCCGGGCCGGCCGGGGCCCCGGTGGAGTTGGTCATGCTCGACCCGCCCTACGACGTCGATGAGGCGGCTCTGGCCGCCATGCTGGCGCCGCTGACCCGCCGGGAGGATCCGTGGCTGACGCCCAGGGCAGTGGTCGTGGTGGAGCGGTCCTCACGCTCCCCCGAACCCACCTGGCCCGCGGGCCTGACCTGCTTCTCCTCGCGCAAGTATGGGGAGACCACCGTGTGGTTCGCCGAGCCGGACGCCGACGCCCGGGCGCCGCAATGAGCGCTTATTTGATCCGCTTACTTGATGGCCATGTAGCCACTGGAGTCAATAGTGATAGCGGGCCTGCAGGACGACGAGGTCATCGCCGTCAACCAGGTAGACCAGACGGTGCTCGGCGGTGATGCGACGCGACCAGGCTCCGCTCGCGCCGTATTTGAGCTGTTCGGGTTTGCCGATGCCGGTGAAGGGATCGCGCAGCGCGGCGGCAATGAGCGCGTTAATGCGCTTCACCATGCGCCGGTCGGTTGTCTGCCAGTAGCAGTAGTCCTCCCAGGCGGAGCGCTCCCAGGCGAGCCGCATGCGCTCGTCTCAGTCCTCGAAGTCCAGTTCATGGACCTCAACGTGACCGGCTCGGGCACGCTCATAGGAGTTGAGGAGCCGGCGCGCGTTCTCAGGCGAGCGGAACAGGTAGGCGGTCTCCTGCCACGCCGAATACTCGTCGGCAGACATCAGCACGGCATTGCCGTGTCGGGAAACGATTTCGACGGCGTCGCGGTCCGCGTTCACCCGCTCGATGAGCGGGAACAGGGTGCGACGTGCCTCGGTGGCACTGATCGACATGACAGCCTCCAGATGACTTGTACATGTTTATGGTACCGGTTTGGCCTGCTGGCGACCAGAGCCGCTTGTCTTCCGCGTATCTGGCCCGCCCCTCAGGAACGCTCGAGGTAGGCCTCGGACTCCTCGTCCAGCCGGTCGGCGATGGCGGCCGCGAGCGCGCGGTGTTCGGCCAGCGTCGGGTCGGCGGCGATGAGCGCCTCCGCCTGGGCTCGGGCCTGGGCGATGAGGGCGCCGTCGCGGGTCACGCGCAGCAGGTCCAGGTCGCTGCGGCGGCCCGACTGGGCGGCGCCGAGCACATTGCCCTCGCTGCGCAGCTCCAGGTCAGCCTCGGCCAGGGCGAAGCCGTCGTTGGTGTCGGCGAAGGCCCGCAGCCGGTGGTAGGCGGTGGTGCCGACCTCGACCCCGGTTACGGCGATGCACACCGACTCGCGCTCGCCGCGGCCCACGCGCCCGCGCAGCTGGTGCAGCTGGGACAGACCGAAACGATCGGCGTCGAGGATCACCATCATGGAGGCCTCGGGAACGTCCACCCCCACCTCAATGACGGTGGTGGATACCAGCACCCGGGTGCGCCCCGAGGCGAAGTCCGCCATGGCGGCGTCCTTCTCGGCACCGGTCATGCGACCGGTCAGGCTGCCGATCCCCGCACCCGCAAGCGCCGGCTCGGCGGCCAGGCGCTCGGTCCATTCGTTCACCGCGGCCAGCGGCCGATCCGGCGCCTCCTGCGACTCCTCCAGGAGGTCCCCGGACTCATCCAGCAGGGCGTCGGGGACATCGGGGTCCGGCTGCATCCCGCCTGCGTGCGCTGCCCGGGCGTCGGAGGCGTTCTCGGGGGCGTTCTCAGTGGCGTCGATGCGCGGACACACCACGTACACGCGCCCGCCCGCAGCGATTTCCTTGGCGGCGCGATTCCAGATGCCCGCCACCCACGTCTCGCGCTCCCAGGGCACCAGGTGGGTGGTGATGGGGCGGCGTCCGGCGGGCAGCTCGTCCAGCATGGCGGTATCCAGGTCCCCGAAGATGGTCATGGCGATGGTGCGCGGGATGGGGGTGGCGGTCATGACCAGCAGGTGGGGGGTGCGCTGGGCTCCGGTGGCCGGGTCGGTGACGCCGCCGCGCTCGCGCAGGGCGTCGCGCTGCGCCACCCCGAAGCGGTGCTGCTCGTCGACGACGACCAGCCCCAGGAACGGAATCTGCACGGTTTGGGACAGCAGGGCGTGGGTGCCCACGACGATGGCGGGTTCACCGCCGGCCAGGTCGGCGAGCAGCTGTCGCCGCTCCGCGGCCGGGGTGGAGCCGGTCAGCAGGCGCACGCGGGTGGCGCGCTCGGCGCCGTCGAGCATGCCCGAGCGTGCCAGCGGGCCGAGCAGCGCCTCCAGGGAGGCGCGGTGCTGGGTGGCCAGCACCTCGGTGGGGGCCAGCAGGGCCGCCTGCCCGCCCGCGCCGACCACCTGCAGCATGGCGCGCAGCGCCACCAGGGTCTTGCCGGCGCCGACGTCGCCCTGCAGCAGCACCTGCATGGGAACGGTGGAGTTGAGGGCGTCGGCGAGCTGGCTGCCCACGCGCACCTGCCCGGCCGTCAGGGTGTATGGCAGCGCCGAGTCCAGGTCCGCCAGCAGGGAGTCCTCCCCGGGCAGCGGCCAGGCGACGGCGGTGTGCTCGGCCGCGTGCTGGACGCGCCGCTGTACCAGGGCCGCCTGCAGCACGAAGGCCTCCTCGTGGCGCAGGCGGCGGCGGGCGTCGCGCCACTGGGAGGTCTCCTCCGGGGTGTGGATCCAGCGGTAGGCGGTGTAGGCGTCGATGAGCCGGTCGGCACGGCGGACCTCCTGCGGCAACGGGTCGGGCACATCGGCGGCGGTGACCTCACCGAGAACCTTGCGCACCGCCTTGGCCACCACCCAGGACGGCATGGCCTCGGTGGCCGGGTAAATGGGCAGGGGGCGGGCGAGCAGGGCCTCGCGTTCGGCGTCGTCGAGGTCGTCCAGGACCTGGAAGCGGGGGCCGGCCAGCTGGCGGCGGCCGCGACGTGTGCTGACCTTGCCGTGCAGCAGCACGGTGGTGCCGGGGGCGAGTTGCTCGGCGTAATGGTGGACGAGGCCGACGTTGCCGAACAGGACGACGTCCATGGAGGCGGTGCCGTCGGTGACAGTGGCCTCCAGCAGGGCGGGCGGGCGCCCGGAGCGCGTGCGGCGGGCGGCCGAGCGCACCACCTGGGCCTGAATGGTGGCCTGCTCGCCATCGACCAGGGTGCGCAGATCGGTCAGGTCGCCCCAGGTGTCGTAGCGGCGGGGGAACAGTCGTAGCAGGCCCCTCACCGTGGTCACCCCCTGCTTGGCCAAGTGGGCGGCAGTGGTCTTGGTCAGGAAGCGACTCAGCGGGCGGTCGAGCAGGGGCACGGTGCCGCGCCGGGAGGAGCGGGTGGGGGTCATGCGGCCTCCCCTTAGCCGATGGCGAGCAGGACGTCGGGGGCGGCCTGGCCGCCGGCGTGGAGGACGACCTCGATGGCGTCGGGGCTGAGGCCCTGCTGCTCGGCGTAGCGGGCGACGGCCGCGGCGGCCAGGGCGCCGACGTCGGGCAGTGCCTCGCGGCCGAGGATGACGGTGACGAGTTCGTCGTCGGGACGCAGTGCCGCCATCAGCGCGGCGGCGACAGCGTCGGCCTCGGCGTCCGGGCCGCTGAGGGCCTGGGTGCGCACCGCGGCGGCGACGCTTCCGGCGCGGGTGGCCAGTTCCCCGAGTTCGGCATGCTCGCCCTGTCCGGCCACCGCGACGGCGGCAGCCAGGACCCGCGCCTCGTCGTCGGTGTCGCACACCAGCAGGCGCACGCCGTCGGGCACGGTACGGGTGGCCTCACCCTCCCCGGCGCCGCGCACGCTGGAGACGGCGGAGCGGGCGGCGAGGAAGCGGGCGGCCTCGTGGGCGCTGGCGGCGGCCTGCGGGTCGCAGGGCAGGACAATGGCCTGGGCGACGCCGAGGTCGCCGGCGGCGCGGACGATGCCGTCGCGCTCCGGACTCAGGACCACGACGGCGCCGGTGCGAGCGAACTGCTCAATGAGGCCAGGGGCGCGGGTGCAGGCGATGATGCCGACGCCCTGCCGGTTCGGGCGGGCGGGCGTGTGCGGGCCCGTGTGCGAATCGCGGTCCGGGCCGACCGGCGACGCGGCGCCGGCACGGCGGGCGGCCAGCCGTTCGAAGGAGACGACGCGGCCATCGGCGGTGG
>NZ_JAWDJJ010000005.1:0-5303 GCF_032465695.1 Actinomyces sp. MRS3W | reverse complement strand
CTGACAGGCCGGTCGTCTCCGCCCCCGCAATGAGGGCGAGTCGGCCGTCCCACGCCGCCAGCCGGTCCAAGGACCCCGTCGCCCCGGCATCCAGGGCGGCGACGTGCCCGCCCGCACCCACGAAGTCGGCCAGCAGCGCCTGCGTGTCCTGCCAGTCCATAAGCGCAACCGGCAGGGAGAAGACGTAGCCGCGGCTGGCACGGATGAGGCGCCGGTCGGCAATGCTGGCCAGCCCCGAGTCGACCAACACCATGCCCGCAGCCCCGAAGGCGTAGGCACTGCGCGCGATGGCGCCGATGTTCCCGACAATCCTCACCCCGTCCAAGATGAGCAGATCGCCTGTGCCGGCGAGCAGCTGCGCGGGCTCGACCGGTTGGGGCATACGCGCCACGCCGAAGACCTCGGGGCGTTTGTCCGAGCGGAACAGGTCGGTGGCCAAGCCGGAGGCGATAACCCTCAGGGGTACGCGCCTGCGCGCGCACTCCTCACGCAGCTGGGCGGGCGGCTCGGCCGAGTCAAGGACATAAACCTCGTGGAATGTCACCCCCGCCCGCAAGGCGTTGAGCAGCGTCTCCGGGTCCTCGACCAGCAGGGACTTGCCGGGGCGAGCCGAGACCTTGGCAAGGTCGGCGATCCGCTGCGCGGCGGGCGCCGACCTGTCGGATAAGACCTCGTGACCCGTCATCGCTGTGTCCTTCCTAGCCGGCAACCGGGTGCGCGGAGAGTCTAGACGATTGAATTCAAGGGGGCGTGGGGTACCCCGCTGCGGCGGGCGGTGTCCGCTCCCCTCTCACCGAGACCGGCACAAATAACGTGCCGAGACCGGCACTAATGACGTGCCGAGGTTGGCGGTGTGGTTATGGTGGCTGGTGTTGGCGGGGTTGAGTGCGCATCATTCTGTGTGCCTGTGCGGGATCGGAGTGCCGCCGCCCGGGATGTCGGCGGCCGGGGTGGTCGCGGCCGGGCTTTCCGTGTCGGGGTTGACTGTGGCGCGCTGAGGCGGGGTTCTTGATCCGCCCTGGTCGAGTACGACCCTTTGCGCCCCAAACTCCCGCGATAAACCGAGGTCTCGGGTCATAAGGGTTGTAGTCGACCACCAGGCAACCCCGACAGGGAGGTCTCGGGCTCAAAGGGTCGTATTCAAGCACCGCCGCTGAGAACACACGCTGGGCAGCAGTCCTTGCCGCAGACCCCACGGTCGGCCATCCCCGACACGTTGAGAACGCCCAGCGAGCACCCTCATACACAGTTGATACCCCGCCGCAACTCACGCACGCCGGCCCCAGACAATTCACCAACCGCCCACACACCACCAGCACACTGTCTCAGATGTAAACCGGTCTCACTGTCTCAGATGTCTTGAGACACCACAGTCTCAGCACGTCATTAGTGCCGGTCTCGGCACGTTACAAGTGCCGGTTTCGGCACGTTATTAGTGCCGGTTTCGGTGACAAGAGGAAGAAGCGCCTTCACACCGACCTGAACCGCAGCAGAACACCCACACCCCTTGGAATCAAGCATCTAGGCGGCCTCGGCGGCGCGGGCAAGAGCCTCGCCGGCGCCGTCGTAAAGGTTGACGACGACGTCGACACCCGCGTCCCGCAGGGCGGCGGCCTCGTCGTCGTAGCGGGCAATGGCCAAAATCCGCCCCTCGAAGCTGGAGCGTCCCAGCCACTCCAGGACGCGGACGTTCGCGCCCGGCTCGGACATGGCCAGCACTGCCTTGGTGGCGTGAACCTCGTCCAGCCGCTCCCAGAACTGCCGGTCGGTGGCGTCCGCCTCCAGCACATTGAACCCCTGGCGGCGCAGCGCCTCCACCTTGGAGGCGTCGGAGTCGATGCCGAGCACGCCCACCTCCCCGTCTGCGTACAGCCGGGTGTAGGTGGAGCGCCCCGCACGGCCCATACCGAAGACGACCGTGCACACGCCCTCAAGGCTGACGGGCTGCTCCTCGGGGTGCAGCGCACTGGCCGGGCGGTCGGGCAGCAGCCCCGCCAGCCACTCGACGAGCGAGGCGGGTTTGCGGTTGACGATCGAGGAGACGACGAAGGACAGGGCCAGCGCCAGGGACACCGCCGGCGCCCACTCCTCGCCGAGCAGGCCGTGCCCGGCGGCGGTAGCGACGACGATGAGCGCGAACTCGCTGTATGCAGTCAACGCCATGCCGGTGAGCACGCTGGTACGGCGCCGCATTCCCAACGCGCGCACCACACCGGTGTAGATGAGCGAGCGCACCGGCAGCAGCACGAGCAGCACGCCAGCGAGGGCGAATGCGGCAGTGCCTGGGACACCATCGAGGCCAATGGACAGGAAGAATCCCACCAGCAGCAGTTCCTTGATGGTGAACAGGGCACTGGACAGCTCCTTGGCAGCGGGGTGGGAGGCGAATAGCGCCCCCATGACCAATGCGCCGAGATCACCATCGACCCCAACTAGGTCGAATAACAGGTAGCCGGGAAGCAGCGCCATGGAAATGCCGAACAGTGCACGCATCTCACCGTGGTCGATGCGGTCGAGCACCTTGCGCAGCAGCTTCGACGCCGGCCACAACGCCACCAGGGCCGCCGCCCACGGGCTGGGCAGTCGGCCAGAGGCCGCGGTCATATAGATGACGGCGGCGATGTCCTGGAGCACAAGCACACCGATGGCAATGCGCCCGTACAGGGAGCCGGCGTCGTCGCGTTCCTCGAGCAGCTTGACGACGACAACCGTGGAGGAGAACGACAGGGCGAAGCCGGCGGTCACCACCCCGGCCGGGGTACTGGCGCCCAGATTCAGGCCGAGTCCGAGCAGCCCCGCCAGCAGGAGCGTGCTCAAACCGGTCAGCACCGTCATGACGATGACGGCGGTGCCGGCGACCTCCTTGCGCCGCAGCACCCGCAGGTCCAGTTTGAGCCCGATGGTGAACAGCAGCACCGCCACCCCGAGGTCGCCGAGCACCTCGACGAACTCAAGTCGGGGCAGCGATGAGGAGCCGAGGGCGAAACCAGCGGCGAGGAACCCCACCAGGGGCGGGAGCCGCAGCAGCGTGGCGGCAAAGCCGCACACCACCGCCACAAGCAGGTACGCAGCCGGAACCATGTGCTTCTCCTTCACTCTCCGGCCGGGCGCCCCGCCGCCGGGACGTCAGCGCCCGTCTCGGTTGCCGCGGAAACCGCTCCGGCGTGCGCCGTCCCAGCCGCGGTTGCCCCAGCGGCCACCGCGGTCATGTCCGTCATGGCGGCGGTCGTCGCGGTCATAGCGCCGCTTGAAGCCGCCACGGTCATAACGGCCGGAGCGGCGATCATTGTTCCGGTCACCGCGCGAGCGGCCGCCGCGACGGTCCTCCCAGCCGCCGGAGCCGTGCCCCGGGCCCTCGTCGACGCGGATGCGCAGCTCGCGACCGGCGAAGGTGGCGTGCCCCATGTTCTCCAGCTGCTCGTCGCTCAGGGGCGTGTGGATCTCCACCAGGGAGAAGGACTGCAGGATGTCGATCTTGCCAATGTCGGATCCCGAAATACCGCCCTCATTCGCGAGGGCACCGACGATGGCCCCGGGAAGCACGCGGTCACGGTGGCCGACCTCAATACGGTAGACGGTGCCGGATCCGTCCTCGTGCCGCCGTCCGCCGCGGGCAGCACCGGGCTTGCCGTCGGGACGCTCTCCCCGGCGGCCGCGGCGGTCCTCACGACCACCCTCGAAAGAGGCGGACACGAAGGTGCCGTCCTCGTCCAGCTCCTCGCGTCCTCCGCGCCGGCGCGGCCGGTCGCCGTCATCGCGCCGTCGCGGACCCTCGTCGCCGACGGCGAGGGCCAGCAGGGTAGCGGCCAGCTCGTCGGCGTCGATACCGAGCTCCTCGCTCTTGGCGGACACCAGCCGGGAGTACATCTCGAGGCGGCCGCGCTCGTGACGGGTCGCGGCGCGGTTGAGCAGCTTGCCGGCGCGGTGCTCGGAGACGTCGGCGGGGGAGGGGAGGGTGACCTCCTCCAAACGGGTACCGGTCAGGTGCTCGATCTGGCGGAGCTTGCGCTTCTCCTTGGGGGTGAGGAAGGTAATGGCCTCACCGTGGCGGCCGGCGCGGCCGGTGCGGCCAATACGGTGGACGTAGGCCTCCGCTTCCCGGGGGACGTCGAAGTTGACGACGAGTCCAATACGGTCCACGTCCAGTCCGCGGGCGGCGACGTCGGTGGCGACGAGCACGTCGAGGGTGCCGCCGCGCAGGCGCTCGACCAGCCGCTCGCGTTCGCGCTGCGGCACATCACCGGAGATGGCGGCGGCCTGAATACCGCGGCCGGCCAATTCAATGGCGACGTCCTCGGCGGTGGACTTGGTGCGGACGAACACCAGCGCCGCCTCGGCGTCGGTGACAGCCAGCACGCGGGCGGCAGCGCCGATCTTGTGGCGGAAGGGCACCACCGCGTAGGTCTGGTGGACGGTGTCGACGGTGGATGCCTGGCGGGAGACCTCCACCCGCACCGGGTCGATGAGGTGCTGGCGGGCTACCGCCTGAATGGCGGGAGGCATGGTGGCGGAGAACAGGGCGGTGCGGCGCTCGCTGGGCAGGGATTCGGCAATCGTCTCCACATCCTCGGCGAAGCCCATGCGCAGCATCTCGTCGGCCTCGTCGAGGACGAAGTACTTGACCTCATCCAAGGTGAGCGCGCCCTTCTCAATGAGGTCGATAACGCGCCCGGGCGTACCCACCACTACCTGCGCACCGTCCCTGAGCGCGCCGATCTGCGGACCGTAGGGTGCGCCGCCGTACACGGCGACGACGTCCAGACCGCGGGAGCGGCTGGCCATGTCGGTGATGGCCTCCGCGCTTTGGAGCGCCAGTTCGCGGGTCGGTGCCAGGACCAGCGCCTGGACCGCGCCGTCGTGGGCGTCGACGGCGTCGAGCAGGGGCAGGCCGAAGGCAGCGGTTTTACCGGTGCCGGTCTGGGCGATGCCGACGACGTCGCGGCCGGCCAGCAGCACCGGGATAGCTTCACGCTGGATGGCGGTCGGGGTTTCGTAGCCCATGTCCTTGACGGCCTTGAGCAGGTCACCGGGCAGGCCCAGGTCATCGAAGGTTTCCGGAGCCGGCGCCTGGTCGACGGTGTCCGCATCGGAGTCCTCGGCGTCGTCCGTGTCGAGGAAGGGGGTGTGCCCGTCGACGTCCTCCTCATCGACCTCCTCGTCGGCACCGCCGTCGGGGCCGTCCTCGGATTCAGAGTCCGCAGCGTCCTCAAGATCCTCGGGGTCGGCCTCGGGCAGGTTGAGGTCGACGTCGTCGTCCTCATCGGCGTGGTCGATGTCCTCGGGGTCCTCGGGGGAGTCGGAGG
>NZ_JAWDJJ010000004.1:0-2017 GCF_032465695.1 Actinomyces sp. MRS3W | reverse complement strand
GCCTGGAGACCGGGCGGGTCGGTCGGGCGGGCCGGGCTCGCGGCCCGGGGCGCCAAGCCCGGGAAGCGACGGCGCTTGCTTGGGCGCGTGCCGGAGGCTCATTCACGTGGCGCACAGCGTCGTCGGCGTCGGGATCGGGACGGCCGCCGGTCCCACGCTCTGGCGCTCCTGCAGCGACATCTCCAGAACGGTCACGGCGGGCTGCGGCTGCGAGCGGTGCCGCAGATGACCGACGATCGCGGTGGCGGCACGCGCACCCAGTCTCCGCGACCCGGCGGCGAGCGAGGTCAGTCCCGGGTTCGTCAGGGTGGACAGACCGGCGTTGTCGATCCCGATGACGGACACATCTTCCGGCACTCGCAGCCCGTGGGCGAGCGCGGATTTCATAAAGCCGATGGCCAGGACGTCGTTGTAGCCGACGACGGCGGTCGTGGGGCGCCGCCTCCATGCGTCCAATGCGCGCACGCCGCCGCCGATGGTTGGTGGGAAGGGACCGATCCGGCGGGGTCGCACGCCGAGCGCGTGGCAGGCCTGCGTCAGCGCCTCCCAGCGGGCGCCATTGGCCCAGGAATCCGCTGGCCCCGCCAGGTAGGTGACCGAGGTGTGCCCGTACTCGGCCAGGTGCTCGACGACGGCGCGCATGCCCTGGGCGGAATCCGGCAGGATCGAGGTGATGCCGGGAACCTGACGGTTGAGCGAGACTACGGGCACGGCCCGGTTGAACTGCTGGATGGCCGAGTTGCTCATCCGGGAGGCGGACAAAACTACCCCGTCGATGAGGTGCAGCACCCGTTCAATGGCGGCCCGCTCCTCGGACGCGTCCTCGCGAGAGTCGATGAGCAGCACCGTGTACCCGTTAGCGCGGGCCGACTCCTGCAGGCCGATCATGACCTGACTGAAGAAGGGGTTGCTGACGTCGGCAATGACCAGGGCAATGACGTAGGTGTCCTCCACCGAGCTCGGCGAGCGGCGCGGCCGGGCGTGCTTGTAGCCGAGCTCCTCGGCCACCTGCAGAATGCGGTCAGAGGTCTCGGTGGACACCCGCCCGGGACGGGACAGGGCCCGGGAGACGGTGGAGGGAGCCACGCCGGCCCGGACGGCGATGTCATAGATGGTGACGGCCTTGCGGCGTGCGGGCGGGGTGTTAGCCGCGGCGTCGGTGGTGCTCATGTCTCCTCCGCGCGCATAGTCAATCGGTGCTCGCTGCGGCCGTGGTCGTCGGGATCGAGCTGGAAGCGCCACACGCCGTCAAGGTTCATGACGGTACGTGATGATGAAGAACGTACGGACAGCATGGAGGCTCCTTCACCTGTTGCCATACTCGAAGTCTGCGACACTGCGTCGTCGCGCCACAATGATCCCGCAGAATCCTGCGCGACAAACAGCATCCTGATTCCACAACATGGCCCCTGTCCCGCCTGTGGATTGCCGATTGTTGCCAGACGGGGCTGGCGGCGATGGTGAGGGCGACCGCGGGGCGAGAGAGCGTTGCTTTGCATCCAGTATGGCAACTCGTGGCAACCATGGCCATGAGGGGCGGCTGGGGGAGAACCTGTCAGTGACACGTTTCGGCACGCCTGAGAGGTGCACGGGCACGGACGCGTCTTTGTTGCGCAGTGTCGCGAAGTCGCCACGCTGCACCGAACTACATCCACGGCAAAGGACCCGACCGCTCATGAGACTGACCATTGACGGCCTGCAGGACCGCGAGGCCCTTCGCGCGGCCGGTGTTGCCACCCCCGGCTTCGATGTTGCCGCCATGCAGGCGGCCGGTCGGCGAAGTCCTCGCTGGCTGCACCTGGGGCCGGGCAACATCTTCCGCATCTACCTGGCCCGCATCGCCGATGACCTTATCGCCTCCGGTCAGCACTGGCCGATCACTGCCGTCGTCACCACCGACCCGGCGGGATTCGACGCCCGGCTCGCCGACCACGACCTGCTCACCCTGTCGGTCACCCTCAACCCCGACGGCAGCCGCGACCTGCGCGCCATCGCGGGCCTGAGCGAGGGCCTGGCC
>NZ_JAWDJJ010000003.1:0-7640 GCF_032465695.1 Actinomyces sp. MRS3W | reverse complement strand
GGCCGACGGTCCTCGGCGAAGTCGGTGCGGGTGCGGGCCACGGTCACGCCACCTCCTGTTCCTGGCTGGTGCGGTTCTGGGAGGCGTAGATCTGCTGGTACTCCCCGCCGGCCGCCATGAGCTCGGCGTGCGTGCCGCGCTCCAGGATGCGGCCGTCGTCGAGGACGATGATCTGGTCGGCATGCTCCACGGAGGAAAGTCGCTGGGCGATGATGATCTTGGTGGTGTCCGGGATCTCCTCGGCAAAGGCCCGGCGGATGAGGGCGTCGGTGCGGGTGTCGACGGCGGAGGTCGAGTCGTCCAGGATGAGGATCTTGGGCTTCTTGAGCAGAGCGCGGGCGATGCACAGGCGCTGCTTCTGCCCGCCGGAGACGTTGGTGCCACCCTGCTCAATGCGGGTGTTATAGCCGTCGGGGAACTGGCGGATGAACTCGTCGGCCTGGGCGAGCTCGCAGGCGTGAATGAGCTCGGCGTCGGTGGCGTCGGGGTCGCCCCAGCGCAGGTTCTCCTTGATGGTGCCGGCGAACAGGACGTTCTTCTGCAGAACGACGGCGACGGCGTCGCGCAGCTTCTCCAGGTCGTACTCGCGCACATCGACGCCGCCGACGCTCACCCGCCCGGAGGTGACGTCGTACAGGCGGGAGATGAGCTGGATGAGTGTGGTCTTCGCCGAGCCGGTGCCGCCCACGATGCCCAGGGTGGTGCCGGAGGGAATGGTCAGGTCGATGGCGGACAGGGCATCGGCGTCGGCGTCGGCGGAGTAGCGGAAGGAGACGTTCTCGAAGCGGACCTCGCCGTCGGCCACCTCGGTGCGGCCGTTCTCCGGGGAGGTAAGGGTGGGGCGGTGGTTGATGACCTCGGCGATGCGGTGGGCGGATTCCGTGGACATCGACACCATGACGAAGATGAAGGCGAGCATCATCATCGAGGCGAGGATCTGCACGCCGTAGGTCATGAGCGAGGAGAACTCACCGGTGGTCAGCTCCGTGGCGCCGGAGGAGACGACGACGCGCGCGCCCAGGTAGTTGACCAGCATGAGGGCCACGTAGATGAAGAAGACCATGATCGGGCCGTTGAGCGCCAGGATCTTCTCCGCGTAGGTGAAGTCCTTGCGGACCTCCTGGGAGGCGGCGCGGAACTTGGTTTTCTCGTGCTCCTCGGTGACGAAGGACTTGACCACCCTGATCGCGGAGACGTTCTCCTGCACGGAGTTGTTGAGGGCGTCGTACTTCTTGAAGATCCGCCGGAAGATGGGGAAGACGTAGGCGGCCAGGCCAATGAGCGCACCGCCGAGGAACGGCAGCATGGCAACGAAGATGAGTGCCAGCCGGGCGTTGATCGTCAGCGTCATGATGATCGAGAAGATGACCATGAGCGGCACGCGCACGGCCACGCGGATAATCATCTGGTAGGCGTTCTGGACGTTGGTGACGTCGGTGGTCATGCGAGTGACGAGGGACGACGTCGAGAAGCGGTCAATGTCCGCGAAGGAGAACTCCTGCACCTGAAAGAACAGGTCCTCACGGAGGTTGCGGGCCAGGCCGGCGGAGGCGGTCGCGGCGCGCACGCCGGACATGACGCCGCAGGCAAGTGAGACCATCGCCATGACCACCAGCGCCAAACCGATGCGCAGGATCGGACCCATGGAGTCGCCGTTGAGCGTGTCGATGAGCTCGGCCATCATGAGGGGCAGGATGCACTCGAGTCCTGCCTCACCGACCATGAACAGCGGTGCTTGCAGGGATGGCCTGCGGTACTCGCGCAGGCTGCGCATGAGCGTGCGAATGGTCTTCAAAAGGCGTCTCCTACCGGTTTCTCCGGGAAATGGGCAGCGGCTCCGCCGCAGAGCTGCAGGGTCCTAGGGGCGCGTGAGGCGCGGCGGCCAGCGGGAAAACGGAGCTGCACCAGCCTACGACAAAGGCCGGAGACCTCGCTGTCTCCGGCCCGGTTGCGTTCGCCTCATCCCGGCTTTTACGGGGGGCATATTCGTAGGGTCCCTGTGGTGAACGCGGCTCTGGTCGCGTCAGGGGTGAGTGGTCACTGCTGCTCGTCGGTGGCCTTCTCAGCGAGACGGTCGTTGACGGCCTCGGCGATGGCGCGAGCGGTGTTGGCGTCGAGGGTGCTGAAGAACATGTGTACTCCTTGATGGAATCTGATTTGGATAGGTGCGGCAGGAGGGTCGGGCTTGTCAGTTTCCTGAGCTGGGCTCTATCCGGCTGCCGTGATTCCACGCTACCAATGCGCGTGGCGCCAAAACGCACGCTGACCGCGGTGACGCCCGCCACCGAGGTGCGCTGCGACGTCGAGAAACGGTGCAAACGCGGCGAAAAGTGGGTCTGCTCGACGTCGGGCGGGCGGGCAGAACTTTTGCACGCAATGGGCAAGACGGGTGACCGCCCCCACGCCGAGACCGGCACAAGTAACACGCCGAAACCGGCACTTGTAACGCACCGAAACCGGCACTAATGACGTGTCGAGACCGGTCGACGTGGCGGGTCGTGCGGCACCGAGCCGGGGCGCTGGCAACTCCAGTTGGACCGTCTTTGCGCGGTTGGACCGTCGTCGCCCGGTTGGACCATCTCAGCCGCGTTCTCAGGCAGTCCAACCGCTGGTAGGCAGTCCAAGCGGGCTCAGGCAGTCCAACCAGGTGGCGTAGCGAGGCCTCGATCATGTCGGCGGTCGCAGCAAGGGCGGAGTCCCTGGCACGGGCGGCTGGATGGACGTCCGGGTGGGTGTGCGACAGTCGAGCTCAACGATGACGCACACGAGGCACCGCCACACGCGAACCTGGTGCCATGCACACGACTTAGCGTCATGTACACGAGTTACCGTCACGAACACGAGTTTTGGAGATATGCGGGTGTTAAGACCGTGCAAAGCTCCAAAACTCGTGTCTTTGGGACAAACACGTGTTCATGCCGCCAGAGGACAACCCTCGACCTCGAGGGCAGGGCCGCCGGGGCCTGCGTCGCGCGCCGACGTCGCCGAGGATGCCACCCTTACAGGGTGACGTCCTGGGTGGGGCGGGTGAGCTCGCCGGCGGCGTGCGCGCGGGCGATGTAGTCGCAGGCACGGGCCGTGACCGCCATGATGGTGAGCGCCGGTCCCTCCGTGGACCCGGTGGGGAAGGAGGCGGCGTCGGTGACGAACAGGTTGGGCACGTCCCACGACTGACATACCCCGTTGAGGACGCTGGTGGCGGGATCGTGGCCCATGCGGGCGCCGCCGGCCTCGTGGATGGACACGCCCATCATGAGACTCATGCGAATGCCCACGCGGAACATGGCCCGCTGCACCGGGTTGAAGTCCGGCCACACCTGCTTGGAGTGCACCCCGAAGGTGGAGGCGACGAAGTTCGTCCGGTAGCCGCCGGCCGCCATCATCTCGGTGACGTCGCGCACGGCGGCCGCCACCATGGCCCGGTCGTTGTCATCCGGACGGCACACGATATGTGCGGCGGGAATCCCCCACTTGTCCTTGACGTGGCGCGAGAGGGAGACGTGGTTGCCGTACTGGGGCAGCATCTCCCCGCCGGCGCCGAAGCCGAACATGGCGGGAGAGTCCTCCGGCACCGGCACGCGTCCGGCCAGGCCCTGGAAGGAGTAGCCGCGCTTGTAGACCTCGGTCTGCCCGTGCAGGTTCTGGTAGCGGGGGATGAGGAACCCACCGGAGTTGCCGTAGAACGGGTCGGGCTCGCACTGGGAGGAGGGACCGAAATACCCGGGGCGACGGGCGTCGTCGCCGAAGCCGAGCGTCATCGACTGCTCCATGAGGTAGTGGCCCACCAGGCCGTTGGCGTTCGCCAGCCCGCCCGGGTGACGGCCCGAGCCGGAGTTGAGCAGCAGCCGCACCGACTCGATTGCCGAGGCGCACAGCAGCACCACGTCCCCGGTCACCCGATGCTCGCGCTTGGAGACGGCGTCGATGAAGACCGCGCCGGTGGCCAGGCCGGTGCGCGCATGGGTGGTGATGCGGGAGACAACGGCGTTGGTGCGGATGGTCAGGCGGCCGGTCTTGCGCGCCTCCCGGATACCCGGAGGCGTGCGGTCCAGGAACGGGGCCTGGAAGCGCCAGGAGATGACGTGGCGCTCGGGCCAGCGCTGCTCGACGATCTCCTTGAACTCCTGCTCCATCTCATTGAGGTGGCCGGGGCCCACGTACTTCCCGGCGGGTGGGTGCTCGACGCCGGGATCGTCGTCGCCGTAGACGCCGACGAGCTCCTCGACCCGGTCGTAGTAGGGGGCCAGGTCCTGGTACTCAAAGGGCCAGTCGGTGCCGACGCCGTCGAGACTGGCCGCCTTGAAGTCGACGTTGCTCATGCGCTGAAGGACGCGCCCGTAGGCGTGCATGCGCCCGCCCAGCAGCCGGGAGCGCACCCACAGGTACGGGGCATCCAGCGGGTAGGTGTAGGGGTTGGCCAAGTCGTCGACGAGGAACCGTGAGGAGGAGTCGGAGTAGAAGGAGCGGCGGGCCTGGTTGAACTGGCGGCTGCCGAGCATCCGCTTGGCGCGGGTGACGATGTCCATGCCCATGGGCTTCGGCTTGCCGTACACCGGCGGCGTGAAGTCCTTCTCGGTCAGCTCTCGCCCGGCCTCGAGCAGGAGCACGTCCATGCCCGCTTCGGTCAGCTCACGCACCGCCGTGGAACCCGCGGGGCCGGAGCCGATGACGATGGCGTCGAAGTGACGGTCGATGTTGCCGTTGCTGCCTGTGGTGTCCACGTTTGTCCACGTCCTTTGTGGGGCCGACGGAGCCGGCGACGGCTGCGTCTGGTGATGGGTGAGATGCGTGCAGCGCCCACGCGATGCGGCGCCCTGTCCGAGGTCAGGCGCGTCGGCGCTGCAAACCGACTGGATTCACCGTATGAATCCGGCTCATGGGCGGGCAATGCGGAAGACGCAGGCTTCCGCCCCGAGCGGGCGGAAGCTCACAGCCGCGCCCGCATACCGGGTCGGCACCGACGGCTATCGTGGCGTGCAGATACCGGGCGCATGCGGCACCCCCGTCCGCGCCCCGCCCGACGGCAGCCACAAGGAGGAGGTACCCATGGCGATCGACGCCACCGTCCCCCAGATGGACGATCAGGATGCGCGCGCACGCGCCGGCCTGCTGTTCGACACCGCCTGGCCCCCTTACCGCGACATCAAGGCGCGCGCCCACGACCTGTGCCGCCGTTACAACGCGCTGGACGAGCTGGACCCCGAGCGGGACGCGCTCATCCCGCAGATCTTCGCCGAAGTCGGGGAGGGCTTCCACGTGCGCGGCCCCCTGCAGGTCAACTGCGGCATCCATACGCGCATCGGCGCGCGCTTCTTCGCCAACTTCAACCTCACCATCCTCGACGACGTCCCGGTGACGATCGGCGACGACGTCCAGCTCGGCCCCGGCGTCACCGTCGTCGCCGGCACGCACCCACTGCTCGCCTCCGAGCGCCAGCACCTGACCTACCCCGACGGGCACACCGGCGGCGCCGAGTACGGCGACCCCGTCGTCATCTCCGATCGCGTCTGGATCGGCGCCAACGTCACCATCATGCCGGGCATCACCATCGGGCACGACGCCGTCGTCGGCGCCGGCAGCCTGGTCACCCACGACGTGCCCGACGGCTGGCTCGCCTTCGGCGTCCCCGCCCGCCCGGTGCGCGAGATCACCGAAGCCGACTCACTCCACAGCCCGACTTCCGCCGTCTACGGGCGTCTGGGGTCTGAGCGCCGCCCCGCCGGGGCCGACGGGCATTGAGTGCCGGGACGGTCGCCGTCGTTCCCCGCCGCAAGCGATCGTCCCGACGCCGCCGCCCATCGGGGCAGGTGCGGCCCGGCACCCCTCAACCGAAAGCTCACCACCACCATGACCGCGGACTCCCATACCCCCGCTCCCCGCACTCCCGACGCTCGCTCCAGCGCCCCGACCGCACCGGACCGCCGCACGCCCGGCCCCTACCAGGTGGCCGCCGTCGTCATGATCGGCTCCTTCATGTCGGTCCTGGACAGCACCATCATCAACGTCGCCATTCCCGCGCTGCAGCGGCACTTCGCGGCGCCCGACGGCACCCTGCCCGCATACTCGAGCGTCTCCTGGACCGTCACCGGCTACGCGCTCGCGGTGGCCGCGATCATCCCCCTGACCGACTGGGGACTCAAGCGCATCGGCGCCCGCTGGATGTACATCGGCTCCATCACCCTGTTCACCATCGCCTCCGTGCTGTGTGCGCTGTCCCCGAGCCTCGGCTTCCTCATCGCCATGCGCGTTATCCAGGGCCTGTGCGGCGGCTGCATCATGCCGGTGGGCACCACCCTGGTGGCGCGCGCCGCCGGCCCCAACAACCTCGGACGCATGATGAGCCTCATGGGCATCCCCATGCTCATCGCCCCCATCATGGGGCCGATCCTGGGCGGCTGGCTGGTGGAGGTGGCCTCCTGGCACTGGGTCTTCCTCATCAACCTGCCCTTCGGGCTCGCCGCCGCCGGACTGGGGCTGTTCATGCTCCCGCGCGACGACGACCGCGGCGCCACCCGGCTCGACCTGCCCGGCGTGCTGCTCATGTCGCCCGGACTGGCCCTGACCCTGTGGGGCGTGTCCAACGCCGGCAGCGGGGCCGCCTTCACCGCGCCCATCGTGTGGGTGCCGCTCGTGCTCGGCGTGGTCATGGTCGCGGTTTTCGTGCGCCGCAGCCTGCGGGCGGAGCACCCGCTGTTGGACCTGACGATCCTGCGCCTACCCGGCTACCGCAACGCCATCCTGCTGGCGATCTTCTTCCAGGCCGCCTTCACCGCCGACCTGCTGCTGCTGCCCGCCTACTTCCAGCAGGTGCGCGGCCTGGGCGCCATGGCGGCCGGCTTCTTCATCGCCCCCACGGGCCTGGGGGCGTTGGTGAGCATGCCGATCGCCTCCAACCTCGTCGACCGCCTGCCCGCCGGGCGGGTCATCCCCTTCGGCATGACCGCCATGTTCGTCTCGGTGCTGGCGCTGACCGGCGTCAGCGCGGACACGAACCTGTGGTACCTCGGGGCGGTGCTCATGCTCCAGGGCCTTGGAATCGGCGGCACCATGATGCCCACGTCGACGGCGGCCCTGCAGGCGGTCGACCGCCGCGAGGTCGGCAACGCCACCACGCTGTTCAACATCGGGCAGCAGGTATTCGGCGCCGTCGGCATCGCCATTGTCTCGGTGCTGCTGGCCCTGTTCCTGGCGGGTACGGACCTCGGTCCGGCGGCGGTCGCCGGAGAGCTGTCCGGCGCGGAGCTGGCCGCGGGTCTGGACCAGGCGGCGGGCGCATTCGGGAAGGCCTTCTGGATGCCGACCATCTCCATGGGGCTGGCGCTGTTCATGTCCTTCCGCCTGCCCATGCGGCGCGAGCCACGCACCATCCCCGCTGCCTGAACGCTGACGGATCTGCACCGGCTCGGCGACGTCTGGCTGTACAGCTGGGGTTACCGAGCCGACTGGCGTGGGAGAAACAAAGCGGGCCGACGGTTCCGGGGCCAGAATTGTCGGCGTCGGTTGCCCGGGGCGGCGGTCCGGCGAAGAAGGGCGGCGGTGCAGCGGGTCGGGCGCGGAAGCCATATTGACCGGTTTGGGGACGTCATTTGTGCCGGTTTGGGGACGTCATTAGTGCCGGTTTGGGCACGTTACTTGTGCCG
>NZ_JAWDJJ010000002.1:0-3867 GCF_032465695.1 Actinomyces sp. MRS3W | reverse complement strand
GGGGTGGGGATGGGACGGTCGCGTTCGGCGCGTTCGGTGGTGGCGTGCCGGGCGGGCACGGCCAGACGGACGACGTCGGAGCGGGTGCCCGCTGTGCGCGCCGCAACCGCTTCAACCAGGCGCATGGTGTCGACAGAGAGGACGGGAAGGTCGGAGACGACCCGGCGGATGGGGGCAAGCCGACCCGGGTGGGTGGTGGTGGCGGCGCGCTCCCAGATCCAGCCGTGCAGGTCCTGTGCCCCGAAGCGGACGACGACGCGTGTACCGACTCCGGCGGCGACGTCGAGCTCGGGTGGCACCAGGTAGTCGAAGAGACGGTCGAGGTGCGGCACGGCGGTCTCCAGCAGAATGCGGGCCACCGGGTGGCTGACCCCCGGTTCGGTCACTCGGCGCTCGGCCGCTGCGGGCAGGTCTAAGAGCGCACCCTGCTGGCCGGCGGTCCCTGGGACGGCAGCGGTGTCGGCTTCCGGGCCGTCCCTGTGCGCACCGTCCCTCACCGCTTCAGTCCCCTCCTCCGTTGCCGCCGGTTCAGCAGGCAGCGCGTAGTGCGGCGGCGCGGTCGGTCTGCTCCCAGGTGAATCCGGGGCGGCCGAAGTGCCCGTAGGCGCTGGTGCTGCGGTAGATCGGGCGCAGCAGGTCCAGGTCGCGCACAATCGCGGCGGGACGCAGGTCGAAGACCTCCTCGATGGCGTGGGTGATGCGCGCCACCGGCACTTTCTCGGTGCCGAAGGTTTCCACGTACAGGCCGACCGGACGGGCCGAGCCGATGGCGTAGGCGATCTGGACCTCGCAGCGGTCGGCCAGACCGGCGGCTACGACGTTCTTGGCCACCCAGCGCATGGCGTAGGTGCCGGAGCGGTCAACCTTGGAGGGGTCCTTGCCGGAGAAGGCGCCACCGCCGTGGCGGGCCATGCCGCCGTAGGTGTCGACAATGATCTTGCGTCCGGTCAGGCCGGCGTCCCCGGCCGGCCCGCCAATGACGAACTGGCCCGAGGGGTTGATGAGGATCTCGGCGTCGCCGGTCGCCAGCTTGAGGCCCTTGGCCTCCTCCGCCTCCAGCACCGGGCGGATCACCTCCTCGGTGAGGGCGTCGGTGAGAGCGGCCCGGGTGCGGTCGGGATCGTGCTGAGCGGAGATAACCACTCCGGCCAGGGACACCGGGGTGTCCCCGTCGTAGCCGATGGTGACCTGGGTCTTGCCGTCGGGGCGCAGGCCCGTGACGATCCCTTCCTTGCGCACGCGGGTCAGCCGTTCGGCCAGGCGGTGCGCCAGGTGAATCGGCAGCGGCATGAGCTCAAGCGTGTCCGTGCAGGCGTAGCCGAACATGAGGCCCTGGTCGCCGGCCCCCTGGAAGTCCAGGGGATCTAAGTCGGCGCCGTCGTCGCGCACCTGGAGGGCCTTGTCCACGCCGGCGGCGATATCCGGGGATTGCTGGCCGATGGAGATGGACACGCCGCAGGAGCGTCCATCGAAGCAGACGTCGGAGGAGGTGTAGCCGATGGAGACGATCTCGTCGCGCACGATCTGCGGGATCTCCACATACGCGCTTGTGGTCACCTCACCGGCCACGTGGACGAGGCCGGTGGTCATCAACGTCTCGACGGCGACGTGTGCGGCGGGGTCCTGGGTGAGGATCGCGTCGAGAATCGCGTCGGAAATCCGGTCGCAGATCTTGTCCGGATGCCCCTCGGTGACGGATTCGGAGGTGAACAGGCGGAGGGAGTTCGATGGCATATGCGCTGTGGTCCTTGTGTGTGGGTGGGCGGGGTCGCTCTCAGTGGGCGAGGCGGGCGGCGATGAGCTCAACCAGTGCGTCGGCAACGTCCTGTTTGGAGCCATGGGCGCGAGCGACCTCGTGCCCGGAGGCGTCCAGCACGACGATGGCGTTGGGCACGTCGCCGAAGCCGCGCCCGCCCCCGACGGCGTTGACCGCCAGGAGGTCGGCCCCCTTGCGGCGTGCCTTGGCGGCGCCGTGGGTAAGCACGTCGCCGTCGGCGTCGCCGGTTTCGGCGGCAAAGCCGACCACGAGCGTGCGCGCGCCGTCGGTGCGCGGCGGGTCGGTGACCAGGCCGGCCAGCACGTCGGGGTTCTCCACCAGCGCCAGCACGGGCCCGGCGCTGTCAGCCTGTGTGGTGGGCGCGCCGGGCGCGTGCTTCTTGAGCTTGGAAGCCGATACGGCGGCGGGACGGAAATCCGCCACTGCGGCGGCCATGACAACCGCGTCGGCGTCGCGCGCGGCGTCACGCACGGCGTCGCGCAGTTCCAGGGCGGTGGTGACCGGAATGACCTGGATGGATGGTGGCAGCTCGGCCAGCACCGTGGAGTCCACATGGGCGGAAACGAGCGTGACCCGGGCTCCGCGGGCGGCCGCGGCACGGGCGATGGCGCAGCCCTGCCGGCCGGAGGAGCGGTTGCCGAGGTAGCGCACCGGGTCCAGGGGCTCGCGGGTGCCGCCGGCGGAGACGACGACGTGCTGTCCGGACAGGGTTTGGGGCGTCCCGTCCAGGATGCTCAAGGCACGCGCCACAATTCTTTCGGGCTCGGGCAGGCGCCCGGTGCCGTAGCCGGACCCGGTCAGTGCTCCCCGGTCGGGTTCGATGATGGTGACGCCGCGGCGGCGCAGGGTGGCGACATTCTCGCGGGTGGCGGGGTGGTTCCACATCTGGGTGTGCATGGCCGGGGCCATGATCGCCGGGGCGGTGGTCGTCAGCAGGGTAGCGGTCAGCAGATCGTCGGCTCGCCCAGCGGCGGCCCGGGCCAGCAGGTCCGCCGAAGCGGGGGCCACCAGCACGAGTTCGGCCCACTCCCCCATGGCGACGTGCTCAACCGCAGCGGGGTCGTCGAACACCCCGGTCTGCACCGGCGAGCCAGAGACGGCGGCGAGTGCCGGAGCGCCGATGAATCGCAGTGCAGCCTGAGTGGGTACGGTACGGACTTCATGCCCGGCCCCGCGCAACAGGCGGATGATGGTGGGAGCCTTGTAAGCGGCGATGGAGCCGGATACGCCCACAACAATGCGGCGCGCCCGGAACGCGGAAACGTCCCGGGCGCGGTTGCTTGAAGCAGTCACGATCAGCGGCCGGTCGGCACCATCAGAACTGGATGTCATCCAGACCGGTGGCGGTGCCGGGCTCCTCGTCGCCCGGCTCGAGCGGGGCGTCGAGGGAGATGTCGGAGAACATGTCCGCCTCGGCGGCGCGGCGCGCCTCCTCGGCCTCGGCGCGGCGGGCACGGGCTTCCTCACCCGGAATGACCTGGAGCTTGTCCTCGGCAATTTCGCGCAGGGCGACGCCCAGAGCCTTTTCCTCCGTGCCGGCTTCGACCAGCGGGCCGAAGTATTCGAACTGGTTGTCTTCCAGCTGCTGGGTGTAGCTGTTGATCTGACGGGCGCGCTTGGCGGCCTCCACCACCAGCCCGTACTTGGAGTCGACCTTCTCCAGGAGGTCGTCAATGGGAGGGTTGGTGATTCCCTCGGGGTTGGCGGAGGTTCCGAGCATGTGCTTGTCTCCCAATGTGTTCCTGTACTTGCGTCGGTCTTGTCGGGTGCAGGATCGTTCCAGTGCGGCAGTCGCGACACCCGCAACCACCATAGTTTAGTCGCTCAGGCCGAGAACGTCCTCTAGCTCATCCGTGGCACGTGCCACGGAGTCGTTGACGATGGTGCGGTCGAATTCATGGGCGGCATCCATTTCCACCCGGGCGGTAGCGAGACGACGCCGGCACTCGTCGACGGTCTCGGTGCCGCGGCCGGTCAACCTGGACACGAGTTCCTCCCAGCTGGGTGGGGCGATGAAGATGAGCTGTGCCTCGGGCATGGCGGCGCGGACTTGGCGTGCTCCGGCCAGGTCGATTTCGAGCAGTGCCGGG
>NZ_JAWDJJ010000001.1:0-1251 GCF_032465695.1 Actinomyces sp. MRS3W | reverse complement strand
GCACCACCCCGCCGCTGGCGGTGTCGACCACCTCGATGGGCATGCCCTGCACCAGGTTCGCGAAGGCGGCGCCCCACAGGATCGAGGGGATCCATGCGGCTACGGTGTGCGCCCAGTCCCAGCGGTCGCGCCAGGCCTGGTCGTTGATCTTGCCGCGCCACTCGATGGCGCACACACGCACGATGAGGCACAGCAGAATGAGGAAGAGCACGAGGTACGCCCCGGAGAACAGCGTGCCGTACCACTCGGGGAAGGCGGCGAAGGTGGCGCCCCCGGCGGTCAGCAGCCACACCTCGTTGCCGTCCCAATGGGGGCCGATGGTGCCCACCATGGCACGGCGTTCGCGCTCATTGCGGCCGAGGAGCCTGAGCAGCATGCCCACTCCGAAGTCGAAGCCCTCCAGGGTGAGGTAGCCGACCCAGAGGATCGCGATGAGGATGAACCAGAGGACGGAGAGTGTCACGGCGGGCTCCACGTGCTAGTCGGTGCGGGGCAACAGACGGTCAGTACTGGAAGGACAGCGGCGCTGCGACGTCGCCGGTCGGGCGATCCGGGTCGAGGGCGTCGGCCGTCTGGGTGCGCACGCCCTCCTGGACGTAGCGGCGCAGCAGAAGGAACCAGGTGACGCCGAGGGCGGCGTACAGGAGGGTGAAGACGATCATCGAGGTCAACACGGTGCCGGAGGTGACCGTGGGGGAGACGCCGTCGGCGGTGAGCATGTAGACCTGGGAGACGGGATCGGCGAGGTTGGGGACCACCACCCACGGCTGGCGGCCCATCTCGGTGAGGATCCAGCCGAAGGAACAGGCGACGAAGGGGAGCCACATGCTCCACAGCGCAATCTTGCCGAGCAGTGGGGACGAGACCAGGCGATTCCGGCGGGTGAGCCACAGGGCGGCGGCCCCGATGGCGATGCAGATCATGCCCAGGCCGATCATGAGGCGGAAGGACCAGAAGGTGACCATCTCGTTGGGCGTGTAGTCCACGCCCTCGCCGTAGCGCTCGGCGTAGAGCTGCTGGGCGTCGTTGAGCCCCATGATCTCGGCCTGCGGATCATTGGTGGCCATGAAGGAGTAGACGTAGGGGACGGTGAGCAGGTGAACCGCGGTGCCGTCCGTGCAGCTGCCGAAGGCGGCCACGGTGAAGCCTGCGCCGGACTCGGTCTCGCACAGCATCTCCGCCGCCGCCATCTTGGCGGGCTGCTCCGCGGCGACGACTTGGCCCTGAATGTGTCCGGAGCCGATGGTGATC